>NYUU01000017.1 GCA_002684175.1 Synechococcus sp. CPC35 | reverse complement strand
CAGTCATTGCGAAGTAATTGTGTGTGGTGTTGCGAAGCTCTCGCCTCGACAGATACACCCTCTCTGCAAACGCTTAGGAATGAATCCCCCATGCGGGTGAGCTTCGGAACAATCCCCTATCTGGGGGATCAGCCCTTTTGCAGGGCAGAGTTTCATTCACAGACCAAGTTTTGTCGGGAGATCGATCAGCACCACACCTGCTGCCCTGTTTTCACACATCATTGTGTTTATGGCTTTCAGTCTCAATGAATGAGACATCAGGCTTCCCGACAGCTTCAGCATCGCTGAAGCAAATGCTGCTCACAACACCCGAAAGTGGTGATCACCGACGGATTCAGTCCCCCATATTCGTATTAACTCCCGGGCAGGAGACAGATGTCTCACGCCTTCAATCAAAAAGCCCCGCCATTGCTGACGGGATTGTTGATGGCGGGATCTCCTTGCCTGTGAGCTCAAAAGGAGAGCTGAATCACCGGCCTGATGACAGGGCGAACGATTGGCTGAATAACAGCTGATTGGTAGACCACCCGGGGTGCGACCCGGGGGTTGGTATCAGCTCGGCGTACACAGCGTTGCTGGCTGTTGGACCAGCGATAGGCACGGCCACAGAAGCGATCGGCTTTGCGTTGAAAGCGGCGGTTGGCTGAAACGTCTGTTCTCAGCACACATCGCTGCTGGCTGTAGGAGAAGCGATAGGCACGCCCACAACCATCCTTGGCCTCAGACGGAGCAGGCATGGCCAGAACGGAAGCGGTGCCGAGCAGTGCGATCGATGCAGCGGTGAGGGTTGTTTTGAAAGACATGATCGAAGTGGTGTGTGGTGTTGGTGGGGTGTCGTTCCCCCGATGAACACACCATCTCCGGATTCAATGCTTGAAGTGATGACCTGAGTTGGCCCGGCCTGTGAGCTTGCTCACCTGAAGATTCATTGATCAGCCACTGCTCGTCGATTTGGTTGAAAGATCACCCCGGAGATCGAACTGATTTCTGCTGACCCAAGTTCAATGACTTTTGCTGCGAGGCCTGAGACTTCAGCGCAGCTCGCTGTTCATCCTCTCTTCGGTGGAGCATTGATGGAGCTGGGTGATCCCCCNGAACGTTGCCGGTNGGTTTTCGTTGTTCAGAANTGAANCAGANTNNTAGTGGACGCNNAGTGAGAGTGGCGANGCGTGGGNNAGATGTTGNAATCAAATNGCGAATNAGATNAAAGCAGGGTNGANAATTANCGCTAANAAAAAANGNAAAAAGATCTGANNGNANCCAAAACANTNGCCCTGACTGGTNATTTGCAAAAGCCGATGACCTGACTTGAACAGGCGACCCACGCTTTACGAAAGCGTTGCTCTACCAGCTGAGCTACATCGGCGGCCAATCCAATTTATCATTGTGCTTGTTANTAACTCATNATTGATTTGACCGACGAACAAGATCGAGCCNAGGGTCTTGATCCGGCTCTTCGTGAACGACTGCTCAAGGAGTCAATGACCCCCTGGAGAGGCCTCCGCCGTCTCGTTTGGTTCGCTCTGTTCGCTTCCGCGGGACTCGGTCTGTTCACCATGAGCTTCCGNATCGCCGCTGGGGAGGTCGTTGGCGTCAAGGACCTCTCCATCCAGGGTGGAGCCNTGCTGATTTTTTCCTGTCTCCTCTGGTTCGACCGGAGTCGTGGGGACTGAGAGCTCTCCTTGCTCTGAGACCNNCTCAGAAGCAANGGTTTCCGGCTCTGGCCAATCCAACGCTGAAAGCTGGATCAGCGGCAATCCGAAACTGCTGATCCTNTNNTTGAGCTGATCAGCATTGAATGNNCCNTCCTGGCTGTCATCCCNNGGTCCTGGCAGCAACAACCAGCTGAGGGATTGACCGAGTTGCTGGACCTGCCACACCATNACAGCCAGGACCGGAACACTCAGCAGAAGGGTNGTCAGCCTTGANNGGTCNTGCAGCGGTGAAAATTCGCTNGCCAGAACCGCTGTGTCGTCCAACCACCACAGCACTGGNATCAACANGACNGTGACGNCAACCAACGGCAAACGGCTGATCAGNCCACCCTGGCCAGCGCTCAGCCTGTTTTGTTCACTGTTGCGGACAGCGATCGGGATNCGCGCGAACAGGAGACTTCCCCAGTCCGCCGGGCGTTGCCACAGGGCGATGGCAGGAGCAAGGATTCCAATGCCCCAGACGAGCAGTCGTTCGATTCCNGGAAATGGCCCCGGGTCGGCCCCNGCGAGGAACTGCCGGACCAGTAAAAGCTCCAGAGGAATCGCTCCAAGGGCGAGGCACTGGAGCCANAGCAGGGGCTCGCGGCGNGGNTTCACAACAGATCAGAGCGTCAGGTGGANAGTTTNCGGCGTTGNGTGACCATCTTGAAGGCNTCGATCCGATCTCCCTCNTCCCAGTTGGCGAATCGATCGGTNCCGACCCCACATTCGAAGCCGGTGGCGACCTCNTTGANGTCNTCCTTGTTCCGCCTNAGNGAGTCCAGATCACCNTGGTANACCACCTCTTTGCCNCGGTGAACNCGCACCCTGCTGTTGCGCTGGAGTTTGCCNGTTGTGACGTAACAACCAGCCACNGCGCTCTTGCCGATGGTGAACACGGCACGCACTTCCGCTTCCCCGAGAGCTCTCTTCCACCAGTTCTGGTTCCAGCAGGCCTTCCATGGCCAGCTGGATGTCTTCCAGCAACTTGTAGATCACNTCGTAATCCCGAACATCAACGCCNGTCGCATCCGCTGCTTTCNTGGCGCCNGAAGCCATTGANGTGTTGAAACCGATGATCACGGCACCGGAGGCTGCTGCCAGGTCCACGTCGGTTTCGGTGATTTCACCGGGNGCGGAGAGCAGAACCCTCACCTGCACCTCGTCCTTNGGCAGTTGTTCCAGGGATCCAAGAATCGCTTCCACCGATCCCTGNACATCAGCCTTGAGGATGAGATTGAGTTCCTTGAGCTCGCCTTCNTTCGCCTGCCCGGACATGGCNGTGAGNGAGACACGNCGNGANGCCATCTGTTGCGCCAATCGGGTNGCACGGGCATCAGAGGCGCGATCCCCGACGACGGCACGGGCCGACTTCTCATCCGGGTAGACCTCGAATTCGTCGCCGGCAGTGGGTACTTCGCTGAATCCANGGGCCTCNACGGCGAACGAGGGCCCTGCTTGTTTNAGNCGNTGACGATTGTCATCGACCATNGCCCGAACCTTCCCGAGCACAGGNCCGGCTGCNACCACATCACCGGTCTTGAGNGTGCCGTTCTGAACAAGCAGTGTTGCGACAGGACCTTTCGCCTTGTCNAGGTGAGCTTCGATCACNGTNCCGCGGGCCAGACGGTCNGGGTTGGCCTGCAGGTCTTCCACCTCTGTNACCAGGAGGAGCATTTCCAGCAGCTTGTCAATGTTTTCNCCCTTGATGGCGCTCACTGGCACCATCACCACATCACCGCCCCATTCCTCAGCCAGAAGGTTCTGCTCTGAAAGCTCCTGCTTGACACGATCAGGAGAAGCCCCTTCCTTGTCGATCTTGTTGATCGCCACAACGATCGGAACCTCGGCGGCCCGAGCATGGCTGATCGCCTCGAGGGTCTGAGGGCGAACTCCGTCATCAGCGGCAACCACCAGCACGGCTACGTCGGTGACCTTGGTCCCTCGGGCTCTCATGGCTGTGAACGCTTCGTGCCCCGGTGTGTCGAGGAACGTGAGCCTGCGGGGTGCCTTGTTGTGTTCGACCTCAACCTGGTAAGCGCCGATGTGCTGAGTGATGCCGCCGGCTTCTCCGGCTGCAACACGGGCCTGTCTGATGGCATCCAGAAGACTCGTCTTGCCATGGTCCACATGCCCCATGACGGTGACCACGGGAGGACGACGGATCAGATGATCGCGGTCTTCGTCCTCGATCATCTCGAAGGTCTTCTTCGCTGCTTCCTCGACGTCGTCCTGCAGGACAGGCACACCGAATTCCTCTGCAACCGTCTCGACGGTTGACATGTCGAGGGACTGGGTCACCGTGGCGATGATTCCCTTGAAGAACAGGGACTTGATGATTTCGGAGCTCTCGACACTGAGCATGTCTGCGAGCTCCTGAACCGTCAGGTTGTCCTCCGGGACAATGATCATCTCGGGGCGGACNTGCTTGGCCTCCCTTGCTGCACGCAGNTCCATGGCCCTGCGNCGCTGGCGCTGACGNGCNGTNTCCTTGCGACGTTTGCGAACAGCNGCAATCGGNTTTGCGGCNGTCCTCTGCNGAGATTTGGGNTTNGCCGGNCGNGCGAGNCTNGCCGACAGGACCATCGCCTGTNGTTCTCCGGCGAAACCGCCTGTTTCAGCTGTCAGAGCATCATCGTTTTCTCCGATGATGTGNACNTTCTGGCGCTGCTTCTGGGGAGACCGGCTTCTGAGCGCTTCGAGCTTTGCACTGTCATCCCAGTCGGGACGCCCTGGACGACGCTGACCACCGGGAGCTCCCGGACGGAAGCCCGGTCGCCTCGGAGCCGATGGTGCCGTTGGCCGTGCGACAGGAGGCGTTGCCGTTCCAGCCTCGCCGGAACGGGCCGGGGGCTCATTCGGGCGACGAGGGGCTGGCGTGGCAGGACGACTGACGGGCTTCTGCAGCTGCATGAGCTCTCCAGGCGCCACCGGTTTGCGCATTCCGCCGGGCATTCCGGGACGTGCGGGCGCTCCAGGCCTTGATGGAGGTGCCGGTCGTCCGCTGCCTGTGGCGCTTCCATCCCGGCGGATTGGTTTTCCAACAAGTTCGAGTGTGTTGCCACCGCGGGATGGAGGGCTGCCAGGTCTGGTGGGGCGGCCCGGGGCGGCTGGTCGTCCTGGACTGCCCTGACGCTGAGGGACGCCAGTGCCCGGGCGCTGAGGCGAAGCAGTGCCGGCTGCAGGACGGCGCTGAACCGGTTTCCCGACCAGTTCCTGGCGAGGGGTGGGACGAGATGGTGGAGCTGGCTTGGCGGTGCCTGCGCCAGGACGTTGGGGAGTCGCTGGACGGACGGGACTCCCGCTCCGTGCTGGAGTGCCAGGGCGTGCTGGCGACCCTGGACGGGGGGCAGGAGGAGCGCCTGTTCCTGTACGGGAGACGATCTCTGGTTTCTGACCCGGTGTCGGACGACCAGGTGCCGAGCTTTGTCGAGGCGCGGGACGTTCCGGAGCCGGTTTCGGCATCGGAAGCTTCGGTTTGGCTGCCGCGGTTGGTTTGTTGACAGCTTCAGGTTTGACGGCCTGTGGTTTCACAACAGGTTGTGGCTTGGCTGCGGGTTGTGGCTTTGAGACAGCTGGAGCTTTCGGGGCTGATTGTGTTTGTGCAGGTGCCTCAGGCTTCCGATCAGGCGCAGATTGCGGTTTGGCCGGGGCTGGCCGGCTTGGAGGTGCTGCTGCGGTGCGATTCGGAGCACTGGGCCTGGTCGGTGGAGCAGAAGGGCTCACTGGAGAGGGCGCCGGTCTCTCTGCGTTGGGTTTCACCGGTTGGGATGCCGCAGCCGCTGGTCTGCTGACCTCGAGCGGTCTCGGAACCGGGGGTTGGCTTGTGGTTGGAGGCTTGTGCTGTGCGGGGTTTGGCTTGCTTTCAGAAACCGGAGCCCCGGGTGCTTTCTTCACGGAGAGAATGGACTTTCCCGGTGCTGGTTTGGCGGGAGGGGCAGCAGAAGGTTTCTGCGAGCTGTTGCCATCCCCAAGGAGTTTGCGGATCTTCCCTGCTTCGGCATCACTGATCGAGCTGCTATGGCTCTTTGCTGCGATTGAAAGCTTTTCAGCCGCATCAAGCACGTCCTTGTTTTCAAGGCCGAGGTCTTTGGACAGCTCGTAAATCCTGACTTTGCCGCTGCTGGTCATTCAGTGGGGGTCTCCGGTCGGTCCGGGCACGAAGTGCCTCGGTGGCCACACGCACAGCGGGGCCAGATGTTCAGTTTGCCTCAGCGCTCTCTTCAGTCTGCTGACTGAGCCGCTGCTCCAGCGCCGCAAGAACTGTTTCTGGCACCTGACAGCGCAGGGCTTTTTGCAGTCGTTTGCGGCGATACGTCTCTTCCAGACAACTCTTTCGTGGACAGAGGTACGCAGAACGCCCCATGCCACTGTCCAGAAGGACCCCATCTCTGTGGTCGCGGATCACCCGCCAGAGCAGGTTTCGATCCATGAGCTGGCGACAAGCCACGCAGCGACGAAGGATGGGTCTGGAGTTCACCGAACGTCCTCACTGCTATCTGAATTGTCATCTGAGCTGTCATCTGATTGCTGATCGCTTGATGTCTCTCCGTCCTCAGACGCGACGGCTTCCTGCTCAGCGAAAGCCTCTTCTACGACAACAGCCTCTTCTTCGACAACAGCCTCTTGTTCAGCGACAGCGCCGTTCTCATCGAGCTGATCCTGAGCAGGATCGTAGGCATCCTCCTCACCCGCATAATCTTCATCATCTTCGGGAAGCGGGTAGAGCTCTCTGAGGCGGGCATCCTCCTCCGCACGAGCGGCCTGTTCGGCGGCTAGTCGTTCCTCGGCCTCCTGCTGCATCGCCTCCTCCTCTTCACGCTGGGTGATCAGCTCAGCAACGACGGCATCCTCAGCAGTCTGGTCATATTCAGTGCTGTTCTTGATGTCGATTTTCCAGCCTGTCAACCGTGCTGCTAATCGCACGTTCTGGCCTTCACGACCAATGGCGAGACTCAGCTGATCCGGAGGCACGAGCACATGGGCATGTTGTCCAGCGGGATCGACCAGTCGAACCATCTCCACCCGCGCAGGGCTCAGGGAATTGGCGATGTACTGGCCAGGATCATGTGACCATCGAATGACATCGATTTTTTCACCACGCAGCTCATTGACGACCTGTTGAATCCTGGAACCGCGGGCACCGATGCAGGCCCCGACCGGATCGACCTCACGTTCAATGCTGTCGACGGCAACTTTCGTTCGCGGGCCGACCGATCTCGAAGGAGGATTGGCTTCCCTTGCCACAGCGACAATGCGAACCGATCCTTCCTGAATCTCTGGAACTTCGTTTTCAAAGAGGTAAACGACAAGGCCTGCATTGGATCTGCTCACGAAGAGCTGCGGACCGCGCCGTGGAACTTCACTGACTTCCTTCAGAAAAACCTTGAAGGTGGCATTGGCGCGATAGTTGTCGTTCGGAAGTTGATCGCGTCTAGGCAGCTCAGCTTCAACCTCCGGACGACCAATGCCTGAACTCACGGCCATGATGACCGACTGTCGTTCGAAGCGAATCACTCTTGCCGTCAGGACAGGGTCTTCAAGATCCGCAAACTCCTCCTGGATCATCCGTCTCTGCTGATCTCTGAGTTTCTGAGCCAAAACCTGCTTCGTGGTAGCCGCAGCCATGCGGCCGAAATCTTCTTTTTCCGGTGTGACATCCAGTACAACCGTGTCGCCGACCTGGGCGTCTTCGGCAACCTGCATCACTTCAGCCAGAGCGATTTGATGGTCTTCGCTTTCGACTTCATCAACAATGATTTTGCTTGCAAGCACCCGATATCCTTCTTCTTCAAGATCGAGTCCAACGTCGAAATTGGTGAAATATTCTTCGTCAAATGGATCTTCGCTGATACCGAGATAGAGAGTTCTTCGGTAACGTTCATAACCCTTGAGAAGCGCCTCTCGCAGAGCAGCCTCAACAACCTGGGGAGGCAATTTCTTCTCGTCGCTGATGTCGTCGATCAGGTTGCTGAGACCGGGAAGCAGTACGAGAGCCATTGATCGAGAGTGAGAAAGGGGGAGATAGAAAAGGAGATCAGTTGATTACCGACCGGGGTTCGTCAGTCGCACGGCAATCACGTTTTCGCGACTGATTCGCTTGACCCTTCCGTGGATGTTGATCTGCAGAGCCTCTTCGTTCCGTTCAAGAAGCAGACCTTCAAGACGTTGTTCTGAATTGTCTTTGCTGCTGTGAAGGACTTCTACAGGAAAACCTCGGAAGGTCTTGAAGTCCCGCTCCGTGGACAGCTGTTCTCCTATGCCCGGACTGCTGATCTCCAAAACATAGGCCTCGGTGAGCAGGGAGGAAGCCTCGAGTGCGTCTCCGAACACACGACTGAAACCAGCGCAATCATCGAGACTGACGTCACTGCTGTTGCTGTGACGGATCTGCAACTCAAGCGTCATGGGGCTGAGATGCGTGAGCAGCTGGACTGAACAGAGTTCAAATCCGCTTGCTGCTGCCACATCCGTGGCCAGAGTTGAGAGGTCAGGAAGGAGAGGGTGCGGCAAGGGATGCTGAGGTCAGGCCTTGCCCGACGTGCATTCAGCTTGTGACCGGTCTCCCGCGGGAGATGCCCGTCGGACACAACCAGATTGTAGACAACCACCTTCCTTCTCCTCCGACTCAGAGTGTTGAGCTGCTCATTCAGCTGTTGTCTGCTTGTTCCATTGCTCTGGAGCAATGGGTCACAAAACACAATCGCAGTTGCTCAGTTGCAACCTTGAACTGAAATTCGGTAACTGAAACCACTTG
This sequence comes from Synechococcus sp. CPC35, assembly GCA_002684175.1. Taxonomy (GTDB): domain Bacteria; phylum Cyanobacteriota; class Cyanobacteriia; order PCC-6307; family Cyanobiaceae; genus Parasynechococcus. The sequence goes on along the minus strand of NYUU01000017.1, from coordinate 10,949 downwards.
CTTTTGGGTCGTTGTTGGCGCCGATTTTGAAATTCACCTGACTTACCCCTTGACCTGCAGGAGCTTCGAAGGGACCGAACTTTGCCCCTGTGCCTGTGGGTGGTTTCATCTTTTGATCGACCACTTTCATCGAACCGCCACCCGCGAATTTCAGATAGGCCTGAATTGGATAGGCGCCAGGTTCGTCGTTAGTGGAGTCGGCTGTGAAGAACAGCTTGAAACTCCGGTAGGGCTGATCCACCACAAAGTCGGTATTCCAGTTGGTTCGCCCGACTGCACTGCCGATCAATCCCTTCGGACGCTCAACACGCTTTTTGACAATGTGAGGCTNNGGTCCGCTTCCATTNCCGCCCAGGGGCANCAGAAACTTGCAGGCGGCNTTGGCAGTGCCAGGAANNGTGAGGATCAANCCGCTTGCNNNNAGAACNACNAGCGATCGGGAGATTCGAAACATGGATTANNGGTTAANGGATGAATGGGNGANNGGNGGNCCTGATTCNAAGCGCTCGAGAAGCACCTGCACAGGAATCTGGGTTCCGAAGCGGCAGGAATTGGTNTCGCTTGAGGCCAGGCTGCCGTGTTCCCANAATTTGTTGCTGCCGTTGCCGCCACCGCAGAGACCGAAGTATTCGCANCCCTGGTGGCAGCTTTCCACNCCACTGGACATATCGAGCAGNAGACGGCGGAACTGCTCGGTCTCNGTGGANTCAACGAGGGAGAGGTCCTGCAGATTGCCGAGGTTGAATGTGCCGTAGCGATCGCTCGCCACNGACANCAGCTCNGGNTCGAANGTGGAGAAATTGCCTTGCCAGTCCACACTCAGGATCGAGAACGGACGGTTCAGTTCGTTCTGNGTCATGCGCTGGTTGCCCTGNATCAGGCTGATCACCTGATCGAATTCACGCAGAATCACCGGGTAGCCGTCTTGCTCGCTGAGGCTCCAGAANGCGTGCAGGAAANTNCTGTACTTCGCTTCCATTTCGGAGCCCTGCATGGAGGAACTGGTGTGNATCCCTTCCTGCTCCTCNACGTTGAAGCCCACCTCACGGATNCCGTTGTCACGGAAGAAGCGGTACATCNCCTCGGGNTGCTCCATGGCGTCAGCCGTCACCACTGAAATGCAGTGGAAGGGCACATCGTTTCNNTGNAGNGCCTCGATGCCCTTCATCGCCAGGGCNTGGGAACCGCGACCGTTNCGGAAGCGGCGGTGGGCATCGTGAATGTGCTCAGGNCCNTCAACACTGATTCCAACCACGATGCGATTGCGTCGGAAGCAGTCGCACCAGGCGTCATTGATCAGCGTGGCGTTGCTNTGCACATGNTGATCCAACTGGATGTCCTGGGCTCCGAACTGCTCGAGAGAGCGGTTGATGATTGCGGTTGCCTGGTCATACCAGCNNGTGGGCAGGGTGAGCGGNTCGCCCGCGTGCCACACAAGNGAAAATTCCGGCCCCGCGAAGGGGCTCTCCAGAATCCGCTGCATGAGCANCGGCAACATGTTCAGATCGAAGACCCGCTTCTTCTGGCGGTCNGGGAGNTAGCAATAGGAGCAGTCGAGATTGCAGAGAGAGGTGGACTGAACCACGACCAGTCCAATCGGCCCGAACCGATTCATGTTCGGGCCTGGTTTCGTGGANNTGATCACCAGTTCACGAAGCCGCCACTGCCGTTGCGCCAGCCGCCNCCGTTGCGCCAGCCACCGTNNTAACCNCCGTTACCCCATNTGNGACGGCTGTTGCTCCANGAGTTGCCGCCTTTGCCGTTTTTCCANTTGCCGGANCCACGGCTGTTNTTGAACTTGTGGCCGCCGCCNTTGCCCCATTTGCTCTTGGCGAGGAGGTCTCCCTCCATGTCGTCNGTGTTGAGCAGGCTGCTCCAGTCGGAGTTGCGGACNGCATCGATGCGGGACTCGATGCTGTTGGNTCNGGTCTGATCCCCGATCTGTTCCGGGGAGNTGTAAGTGGAGGAGGCCTCAGCGGTNTGGCAGAGCACNGCGCTGGAGGCNAGCAGAGCCTGGAAGGCGATCAGGGAACGTTTCATCNGTTGTGAGGAGGTGTGCTGTGNATTAGTTCAGTTGCTTCGTTCTCACGGGTTCTGCNCTGGTTCTGGAGTCACCTCCACCTCAACGGCGTCGACTTCCTCAACGACTGCGGTGGGAGCATCGCNGGGAGCTTTNACGTTTGTGGAGATCTCGGCGGTGGAGGCCAGCATCACGCTGTAAAGNGCNCTGATNGCNGCTTCGCTGAGCATCACNTCACTGTCGGGNCCGATCCAGCGATTGATNTCCTCGCGGGATCCGGCATCACCATCGATGTAGGCCTGCATCATCTGGCCGATGGCCAGATTGGCCGAGGAGAGCAGTTTNCCNTTGTCCTGACTGACGATGCAGCTGATCCCTGAACGGCCNTANGGGCGAGCGGGCACCAGCANCTTGNCGCTGTCTCCTTTGCTTGTTGCGAGCCATAAAGAACCCCCACCAAGGGCCTGCAACTTGTTGTCCNCNAGAGCNTTCAGGGCATCATCCGGAGTTTTGAANGNGGTNAGCTCAACNCCAGGNACAACNCTGGANAGNACTTTGGCGGCGGCGGAGTTCTCCACNACNCCAANGGTNTTNCCTTCCAGGGATTCCGGAGTCCCGTCAATGTCGCCGTCAGCCAGAAGGCGGGTGCCACCGANGGCGAAGGGCAGGCTGAAACTGAAAGTNCNNGCNCNNTCCCAGGTGAAGGCAACTCCGCANGCGATGTCNGCNTTGCCGGATTTNACGGCATNCANACCGTCATCAACACNGTCGGCNGTNATGAAGTTCANCTTNTCAAGNCCGGCNTCACCCTTGATCTGCTGGAGNACNTCGACGCCAAGACCTTCNTAGGAATCGCCCTGTTTCTGGTANANGGGCTTCTCTCCCATCACGACAGCCTTNAGTTCTCCACNAGCTGCTGCTGTCNCGTCCTTGGGCGTTTCAGAGGTTTTTGANGCCTCAGGCTGTCCAGAACAGGCGGCGAGCAGAGCCAGGGCGCCAAGGGCCGGGACGATGCGTGCGCGCATGAAAACAATGCGTTTGTCGTGTTGGTAGCGACGTCTTGAGCCTGCCGACCATCAATCCGATCACCTCGGAGTCAAATGAGTTCCTTTCGGACCATCGCGCGATTCCCTACAACAGTGCTGTTGTTGAGCTGTTTGTGCCGGATGCGTTCACGCCTGCTTGCGGTTCTGATCCCTGTTCTGCTGCTGTTGACTCCCCTGCGGGAGGCCCTTGCCCTTGAGCACAGCTTTGTTGCTGATGCCGTCAGGCGGGTTGCTCCGGCGGTGGTTCGGATTGACACCGAACGGACCGTGGAACGTCAGCCTTTTGACCCGACCTTGATTGATCCGTTGCTGAGGGATCTGCTGGGTGATCCACCACCCGGTCCCGAGCGCGAGCGCGGTCAGGGATCGGGAGTGGTGATCGATCCCCAGGGACTGGTTCTCACCAACGCGCATGTTGTGGATCGGGTGGAGTCGGTGAGCGTCACCCTTGCCAATGGCGATCAGCTGGACGGGGAGGTGATCGGGACTGACCCCGTCACCGATCTTGCCCTTGTTCTGCTCGAGTCAAAGGATTTGCCACCGCAGGCTCCCCTCGGCGATTCGGAAAGCATGGAGGTCGGCGACTGGGCCATCGCCCTTGGCACTCCCTTCGGTCTTGAGCGGACGGTCACTCTCGGCATCGTCAGCAGTCTTCACCGCAACATCAACAGCCTTGGCTTTTCCGACAAGCGTCTGGATCTGATTCAGACCGATGCCGCGATCAATCCCGGCAATTCCGGCGGGCCGCTGGTGAACGGCGACGGTGAGGTGATCGGCATCAACACACTCGTTCGTTCCGGGCCGGGGGCAGGTCTGGGCTTTGCCATCCCCATCAACCTGGCCCGTCGTGTTGCAGATCAGCTGCAGGACATGGGTGAGGTGGTGCATCCCTATATCGGCCTGCAGCTGGTGGGACTCACCCCCAGGATCGCCCGGGAGCACAACCGTGATCCCAATGCACTCGTGGAACTGCCGGAACATGACGGAGCCCTGGTCCAGAGCGTTCTGCCCGATGGCCCGGCGCAGAAGGCTGGTCTGCGCCGGGGGGATCTTGTGATCGGTGTCGGCGATCAGCGCGTTTCCGATCCTCAGAACCTGCTGGAGGTGGTCGATGCCGCTCGAATTGGTGCACCTTTGCCCCTGAAGCTGCTTCGCAGCGGCAAGGAGATCACCCTTTCGGTGAAGCCGGCTCCGCTTCCTGGTCTCACCTGAAACCCTTGCTACGGTCGCGCCGCACTTTGTGGAACCGATGGACGATCTGCAGACCCAGATGAAACAGGCGGTGGCTGATGCCGCCGTCGAGCAGATCAGGGACGGCATGGTCCTGGGTCTGGGATCAGGCTCAACCGCTGCGCTGATGATCAGAGGCCTTGGAGCCAAACTGGCGAAGGGGGAACTCAAGAACATCGTCGGAGTGCCCACCTCCTTCCAGGGAGAAGTTCTCGCGGCCGAACTNAANATNCCNNTGCTGAGNCTNAANGCNGTTGANCGNATNGATCTNGCCATCGATGGTGCTGACGAGGTGGATCCNGGTTTTCAGCTGATCAAAGGNGGTGGAGCNTGCCATGTGCAGGAGAAGCTNGTGGCNGCACGGGCTGATCGCTTCGTCATCGTTGTCGACGCAACGAAGCTTGTTGATCGACTGAACCTNGGNTTCCTGCTGCCNGTTGAGGTGCTTCCCGGTGCCTGGCGTCAGGTGAAACAGCANCTTGAGGNNNTGGGTGGGGTTGCGGAGTTGCGGATGGCTCAGNGCAAAGCCGGNCCCGTCGTGACCGATCAGGGCAATCTGGTTCTGGATCTCAAACTGGACGGTGGCATCANTGATCCNGGCGGTCTGGAGCAGGCGATCAACAATGTTCCCGGAGTGCTCGAAAACGGGCTGTTCGTCAACCTTGCCGATGAGGTTCTGGTGGGCGAGGTGCGTGATGGNGTCGCCGGNGTGACCAGCCTCGACAAGCGTCTCAGCTGAGTCGNCGGCGAACGGATTCGGCATGGCTGTGCAGCCCCTCACTGCCNGCCAGCTCCTGAATGGCTGATCCGGTGGCTTCAAGGGCTGANCGGTTGAAGGCGATCATCGATGTGTGGCGCATGAATGTCTCAACACTNAGTGCACCACTGAAGCGGGCGGATCGNCAGGTTGGCAGCGTGTGGTTNGGCCCCGCGAGATAGTCNCCCACTGCTTCCGGAGACCAGGGACCAAGAAAAATGGCTCCGGCATGCTTGATCCGATCCGCCAGGGGCTCGGGCCTTTCAACCAGCAGTTCGAGATGTTCGGGAGCAAAGCTGTCACTGAGGCGNGCGCAGGTTTCAAGGTCGTCACAGACCACCACCAGCCCCCAGTCACGCAGTGAGGCTTCGCAGATGTCNCGGCGNGGNTGGTTTTCNAGCTGCTGAACGAGCTCTTCNTCGATGCGTTCNGCCAGCGCCGGCGAGGTCGTGATCAGCACCGCTGATGCCAGTGGGTCATGTTCCGCCTGTGCAAGCAGATCAGCGGCCACCTGATCAGNGCGGGCACTGTGATCAGCGATNACAAGCACTTCGCTTGGACCTGCNAGGGAATCGATNCCGACCTGNCCGTAAACNGCTTGTTTGGCCAGGGTCACGTAGAGATTTCCGGGTCCGCTGATCACATCCACGGCTGGAACACTTTCACTGCCNTANGCCATGGCGGCGATCGCCTGTGCTCCACCGATTCGGAAAACGGTTTTCACGCCGGCGAGATGGGCGGCTGCNAGAACCACCGGACAGATTGTTCCGTCCCGACCGGGNGGAGAGCAGATGACCATCTCAGAGACACCGGCCACNCNNGCNGGTACGGCATTCATCAGGACGGTGCTGGGGTANGCAGCNCGTCCACCGGGNATGTANAGACCTGCCCNNTCCACNGGTCGCCAGCGTCGTCCGATCTGTTCACCGTGAGGCCCGATNACGGNAAGGTCTGCAGGTCGCTGACGCTGGTGAAAGTCAGTGATGCGCCGATGGGCAAGATCCAGGGCGTCNCGCAGATTCACCGGCAGAGTCGCGCNCGCTGTTTCGAGCTCCTNNAGAGGAACGGCGATGNTGTCGGGTCGGAATCCATCGAATCNCTCNGTGAACTCCTGGATTGCTGCATCCCCTCGCTCTCGGACNGCCGAGAGGATGGCATCGACACGATCCCTGGCCTGNCGNTGCTCAGCATTGCCTGTCCGGCCTGANAGGCGTCGGAGTTCCTCGACGGCNTCTGCCTCATCCCGCACGATGCGCAGGAGTGCAATTGCCGGGGGGCTCTCGGGCAAGGGAAGGNTCNNGTCTCTGATGTCAAGCTAGGGCTTGGCAACGGACTNNAGGGTTGTGTTGAGGAGTATGGTCTTGGATTGTTTGCGACGTTGAAGCCTCAGTGGCCAATAACAAGTCAGCCAAGAAAAGGATTGAAANCGCTGAGCGCAACCGTCTGCGCAACCGCACTTACAAATCATCNCTGCGCACATTGATGAAGCGNTGCTTCTCNGCCTGTGATGCCTACAGCTCCAGCCCNGGTGATGACGCCAAGGCNANCGTTCANNAATCGATGCGCGAAGCGTTCAGCAGAATCGATAAAGCNGTCAAGGTTGGTGTGCTCCACCGNAANAACGGTGCNAATCAGAAGTCCCGTCTGAGNCTGGCGGTTCGCAAAGTGCTGGAACCATCCAGCTAGCTGCTGTTCGCGTCCCTGCAGAATGGGTCGAAAGCGCGTTTCGACCCNGTTGTGACGTCCATCCCGACGCTGATNGACAGCCACTGTCACATCGTCTTCCGAAGTTTCGATGAAGACCTNACCGATGTCGCATCGCGATGGAGAGAGGCAGGNGTTGGTGCCTTGCTNCATGCGTGTGTTGAGCCATCGGAAATTCCTGCGATCCGGGCCCTNGCCGATCGTTTCCCTGAGTTGCGTTATTCCGTCGGGGTTCACCCACTGGATACGAAGCACTGGTNCAACGACACAGTTGGAATNCTGCGGAGAGCGGCCTTGGAGGATGACAGGGTCGTCGCCATNGGTGAGTTAGGGCTGGATCTCTTCAGAGACAAAAATCTTGAAGAGCAGCTGTGTGTTCTCCACCCGCANCTCGACCTTGCTGTGGAACTCGATCTGCCTGTGATCATNCATTGCCGCGATGCGGCACTCCCGATGTTGGAGGCCCTGCGGNCCCGNAGNNCGAAAGGGNNCTGNCCTGCGGGAGTGATGCACTGCTGGGGNGGNACTCCTGAGGAAATGCATCNGTTCCTNGAGCTCGGCTTCTACATCAGCTTCAGCGGNACGGTCACCTTTCCCAAGGCGATTCCAACCCACGAGTGTGCNCGCCAGGTTCCGGAGGANCGTTTCCTCGTGGAAACCGACTGTCCGTTCCTGGCTCCGGTTCCCCGTCGCGGCAAGCGCAATGAGCCCGCATTCGTTGCGTCTGTTGCGGCTCGCGTCGCTGAACTTCGAGGTGTTGATTTGAACACCGTGGCAGCCAGCAGCACCACCAATGCTCGCCGTTTGTTCGCACTTCCNTAACCGGAGTTCTGAAAGTTCGGTGGCGATATGTAAGATGTTGTATTGGCCTGACCATGAATTCGATTCGTTCGTGTTCATGGGCCTGAAGNGTCCATTNCCTTCCGGTGCACTTGTCGTCGTCAGCTGATCTGACCCGCGATCTCTGAATTGCAGCCCAGCGCTGCCGGTTCCTTATGGGGGCCCGGNAGNGCTNGCTCTGCATGTTCGATCCGTGTCAGCAGGCATGGCGGCCATCTCGTCCAGTCCTNCCTGTCCCTAACGTCCTCTCTGCCGGTCCCCGCATGAGCAGCAGCGCGATTCAGGTCGCCAAGACCGCCACCTATCTCCCCGATCTGGTGGAGGTTCAGCGGGCNAGCTTTAAGTGGTTTCTGGATCAAGGCCTGATCGAGGAGCTGGAGAGTTTCTCCCCGATCACCGATTACACCGGCAAGCTCGAGCTGCATTTCATCGGCAGTGAATACCGACTCAAGCGNCCTCGGCANGACGTGGAGGAAGCCAAGCGTCGNGANGCCACCTTCGCGTCNCAGATGTATGTGACCTGTCGCCTGGTCAANAAGGAAACCGGTGANATCAAGGAACAGGAGGTNTTCATCGGGGAANTNCCCCTGATGACCGAGCGGGGCACCTTCATCATCAACGGTGCCGAGCGCGTGATNGTGAATCAAATCGTGCGCAGCCCTGGCGTCTATTTCAANGATGAAATGGACAAGAACGGCCGACGCACCTACAACGCCAGCGTCATTCCCAACCGTGGAGCCTGGCTGAAATTCGAGACAGATAAAAANGATCTGCTGCACGTCCGGGTNGATAAGACCCGAAAGATCAACGCCCATGTGCTCATGCGCGCCATGGGACTTTCAGACAACGATGTNCTTGACAAGCTTCGCCATCCGGAGTTCTACAAGAAGTCGATTGATGCCGCCAACGACGAAGGCATCAGNTCGGAGGACCAGGCGCTGCTTGAGCTCTACAANAAACTGCGCCCCGGGGAACCCCCCTCGGTGAGTGGTGGTCAGCAACTNCTTCAGACCAGGTTCTTNGATNCCAAGCGTTACGACCTNGGCAGGGTTGGCCGCTACAAGATCAACAAGAAGNTGCGTCTGACCATTCCGGACACGGTGCGCACNCTNACCCATGANGACGTGCTCTCCACCCTNGATTATCTGATCAACCTTGAACTGGATGTCGGCGGTGCCAGCCTCGATGACATCGATCACCTCGGAAATCGCAGNGTNCGTTCNGTCGGTGAGNTGCTGCAGAACCAGGTGNGGGTCGGNCTGAANCGCCTTGAACGGATCATCAAGGANCGCATGACNGTGGGTGAGACCGANTCACTCACNCCCGCNCANCTGGTNAACCCCAAGCCACTGGTGGCGGCGATCAAGGAGTTCTTCGGCTCCAGTCAGTTGAGCCAGTTCATGGATCAGACCAATCCNTTGGCAGAGCTCACCCACAAGCGAAGGATCTCGGCTCTNGGCCCNGGGGGNCTCACCCGCGAACGTGCCGGTTTCGCCGTNCGNGACATNCACCCNTCCCANTACGGNCGTCTCTGCCCGATCGAGACNCCTGAAGGCCCCAANGCCGGTCTGATCAATTCCCTTGCCACCCATGCCCGGGTGAANGAATACGGCTTCATCGAAACACCGTTCTGGAAGGTGACCGACGGNGTNGTGATCAAGTCGGGCGATCCGATTTACCTCTCTGCGGANCGCGAAGATGAGGTNCGNGTTGCCCCCGGTGACGTTGCCACAGATGATGACGGCCGGATCACGTCCGATNTGATTCCAGTCCGTTANCGGCAGGATTTTGAGAAGGTTCCNCCNGAGCAGGTTGACTTTGTCGCCCTGTCNCCGGTTCAGGTGATCTCNGTGGCCACGTCACTGATNCCCTTCCTCGAGCATGACGATGCCAACCGCGCTCTGATGGGATCCAACATGCAGCGTCAGGCGGTGCCCCTGCTGCGACCCGAACGGGCACTGGTGGGAACAGGTCTTGAGACTCAGGTTGCTAGGGACTCAGGCATGGTTCCGATTTCCAGAGTCAACGGCACGGTCGTCTTTGTTGATGCCAATGCAATCGTCGTCGAGGACGAGGAAGGCAACGAGCACACCCATTTCCTGCAGAAATATCAGCGTTCCAATCAGGACACCTGTCTCAACCAGCGGCCGATCGTTCGCTGTGGTGATCCTGTGATCGTCGGTCAGGTCATGGCAGATGGTTCAGCTTGTGAAGGTGGCGAAATCGCACTTGGTCAGAATGTACTGATCGCCTATATGCCCTGGGAGGGGTACAACTACGAGGACGCTTTACTTGTTAGTGAACGTCTGGTTACGGATGATCTCTATACCTCAGTTCATATTGAGAAGTACGAGATCGAGGCCCGTCAGACAAAATTAGGCCCTGAGGAAATCACCCGTGAGATCCCCAATGTCGCGGAGGAGAGCCTTGGTAATCTTGATGAGATGGGAATTATCCGCGTTGGAGCTTTTGTCGAAAGTGGAGATATTCTGGTAGGCAAAGTTACCCCGAAAGGTGAATCTGATCAGCCACCTGAGGAAAAATTACTACGTGCCATTTTCGGTGAAAAAGCACGCGATGTGCGCGATAACTCCCTGAGGGTTCCCGGCACCGAGCGAGGCCGCGTGGTGGATGTTCGCATCTACACCCGTGAACAGGGTGATGAGCTTCCCCCTGGAGCCAACATGGTGGTCAGGGTCTATGTGGCACAGCGCCGCAAAATCCAGGTGGGCGACAAGATGGCCGGCCGCCATGGCAACAAGGGCATCATCAGTCGCATCCTTCCCAGAGAAGACATGCCCTATCTGCCGGACGGAACCCCGGTGGACATCGTTCTCAACCCCCTTGGCGTTCCCAGCCGGATGAATGTCGGCCAGGTGTTTGAGCTGCTGATGGGCTGGGCCGCGGCAAATCTTGATTGCCGCGTGCGCATCGTGCCCTTCGATGAAATGCACGGCCCTGAAATGTCGCAGCAGACGGTGGAGACCTACCTCAAAGAAGCTGCCAAGCAGCCCGGCAAAGAGTGGGTATACCAACCTGAAGATCCCGGAAAACTTCTCCTCCGTGATGGCCGTACTGGCCAACCGTTCGATCAGCCGGTCGCGGTTGGCTACTCCCACTTCCTGAAGCTTGTCCACCTGGTGGACGACAAGATTCATGCTCGTTCCACAGGTCCCTACTCACTTGTCACCCAGCAACCTCTGGGTGGAAAGGCCCAGCAGGGTGGACAGCGGCTTGGAGAAATGGAGGTCTGGGCACTTGAGGCCTACGGCGCCGCATACACCCTTCAGGAGCTGCTGCCCGTCAAGTCAGCCGATATGCAGGGACGCAATGAGGCTCTCAACGCCATTGT
>NYUU01000016.1 GCA_002684175.1 Synechococcus sp. CPC35 | reverse complement strand
TAGAGGGCGCAGCCCTTCCCAGCGAATCTGGTTCAATCTGTAACTGAAACAGCAGGGCAGAACTTCCACTCCGCTCCTGACCGCCTCACGGAATAACTTTCCGTAGACAGGGTCTGCGGAATCACCCGGGGCAAAGGTTTTCACATCGGGGCGGCTCAGGCAGGGCACAAGCACGCCTCTGGCCTCGGGAAGGATTCCCATCAGCTCCTTCAGGTGCTTCTGGCCGCGCTCCGTCACGGTGTCGGGGAACAGTGCCGTGGTCCCGTCATTCCATGTTGTGTTCTTCACTTCGAGATAGATGGGTCTCTGGTCAGGGTTGTCCTCCCCAGGCGTCAGCAGAAGGTCGATGCGACTGCGACGGTTCTCGCCGTAAGCCACTTCGGCCCGGATGCCCGAGATCTGTCCGAGTGGTTCAGCAAGGCATCCTGCTTCGATGGCGGCACGCACCAGCCCGTTCGGCCTGGCAGTGTTCACACCCACCCAGCAGGGTTGTCCATCGGCACCGGGGACCTCAGCCTGCTCCCATGTCCACGCCAGTTTGCGTTTCGGTGACGGGGCATGCCGCAGCCGCACCCTCTGCCCACTGATCAGTACGCCCTTCATCGGACCGGTGTTGGCGCAATGGGCGGTGATCTGCTCGCCACTGTCCAGTTCGATGTCGGCGAGAAAGCGTTTGTAGCGCTTGATGAGGATGCCTTCCGCCAGTGCTTCGAAGCTGAGCAAGGGGTGGCCGGGGAGGGGCAGGCCGGTCATGGCAGGCGAAGCAGGATGTCCATGGTGCACCGATGCCCCCACAATGCGGCCAGTGCCTGGGGCCTGGATGGCGCGTTCACTCAAGGGGATCGCTCTGGTTGTGACGCTGGGCACCTTGCTCAGCAAGCTGGGAGGACTGGTGCGTCAGCTGGTGATTGCAGCCGCCTTCGGGGTGGGAGCCGCCTATGACGCTTACAACTACGCCTACGTGCTGCCTGGGTTCCTGCTGATTCTGCTTGGAGGCATCAACGGACCGTTTCACAGCGCCATGGTGAGTGTGTTGAGTCGTCGGCCCCGCTCGGAAGGCGCTCACATCCTTGCGGCTCTCAATACGAGCGTCAGCTTGCTGCTGCTGCTGGTCACCGCTGTGTTGGTTCTTGCGGCTGATCCTTTGATCACGCTGGTGGGCCCAGGCCTGAGCCCGGAGCTGCACGGAATCGCAACCGTGCAATTGCAGGTGATGGCACCGATGGCATTGCTGGCCGGATTGATCGGCCTCGGTTTCGGATCGCTCAATGCCGCTGATGAGTTCTGGATTCCGGCTGTCTCCCCGCTGATGTCAAGTGCAGCGTTGATTGTCGGAGTCGGTCTGCTCTGGTGGCAGCTGGGAAGCGGGATCGCACTGCCGGCTGCGGCGATGAGCGGTGGCGTGGTTCTGGCATTCGCCACCCTGGTGGGTGCCCTGCTCCAGTGGCTGATTCAGCTGCCGGCCTTGGTGCGCCATGGCCTCGCACGCTTTCAGCTTGTCTGGGACTGGCGCCATCCCGGGGTGAGGGAGGTCTGGCAGGTGATGGGGCCGGCAACGTTGTCCTCGGGCATGCTTCAGATCAATGTGTTCACCGATCTGTTTTTCGCCTCCGGGATTGTCGGAGCTGCAGCAGGGCTTGGATACGCCAATCTGCTGGTGCAGACGCCCCTGGGGCTGATCTCCAACGCTCTGCTGGTGCCGCTTCTGCCGACCTTCGCAAAACTGACGGCGTTGGAGGATCGGCCCCAGCTGATCGCCCGCATCCGCCAGGGTCTGATGCTGTCGACGGCGTCGATGGTCCCTCTGGGAGGGCTTTTCATTGCGCTCGGGGCCCCGATCGTTGCCCTGGTCTATGAACGGGGAGCCTTTGACGCATCAGCGGCTCAGCTCGTGACCGGTTTGCTCATGGCTTACGGCCTTGGCATGCCGGCCTATCTCGGCCGTGATGTGCTGGTGCGGGTCTTCTATGCCCTCGGCGATGGCACCACCCCATTCCGCCTGTCCCTTGCCGGCATCGGCCTGAATGTGATCTTTGACTGGCTGCTGGTCGGAGGCCCCACGCCATGGGGAAATCAGTCGCCGCTGAATTTCGGTGCTCCCGGCCTGGTCCTGGCCACGGTGCTGATCAACGCACTGACCTGTGTGGCCCTGCTTCTCGCACTGAGACAGCGTCTCCCTGAGCTCCCAATCAGAGCCTGGAGCATCGACTCGGCTCGACTCGGACTGGCGGGTCTGACCGCCGCCGCTGCGGCCTGGATCCTTGGCGTCCTGGTGACCTGGCCGTCCGGTTTGATCGGGCTGATGATCCAGATCGCTGGCCCCAGCCTGCTGGGACTGGCCCTCTTTTCCCTGGTGGGGAAAGCCCTTGGCGTAGCAGAGGTGGATGCACTCACCCGACAGCTGCTGCGGCGGTTCAGATCTCGGTGAGCTTCACATCCCGTTCATCACGAACCTGGATCGGCAGTTCAAGCTGATGACGCCCCACCAGCTGCGCTCCCTGCACCGAGACGATGCGGGCCTCAATCCCGAATTCCTTGAAAGCCGTCTCCATTTCCTGGATCAGTGCCTTTTCCACCTGCGCTTCGGGATCCACCACCCGCCCGATCAGCCGTTCTCCCAGCCGCCCGAGTCGTTGGCGCATCACCTCCCGAGGGTTGGTGACTTCGATGATCAACACGTCACCTTCCCCTGATGGGGTGCAACCTTATCTGCAGTAGGGCTCGAGGATCTCCTCCAGGTCACGCAGTTGAGCAGGTGGCAGCAGACGCGCCATCGGCAACTGGCTCGATCCACCGCCAACGGACACCTTCACCGCTTCCACCGCCTGGCGGGCAGCGATCTCGGCTCCCTGGTTCACCCTTGCACTGCATTCGATCGCCAGGGCGGAGGCGAGATCGGCATCACCCAGATAAAGGTGCCAACCGCTGATCTGCAGGTAAAGACGATCAGCCAGGGCAGCCTGCAGGTCCTTCAGGTCACTTGCGGGGAGGGACATTGTTCTGCGTCCGTTCACTCTCCATGGTGACGCTAATTGGCAGGCACCGGACGTTGCCGGATCACAACAAACAGCTGGACGGCAAGAACTGCTCCCCAGACGCCTGAGATCATCGGCAGATAGCTGTCCGGCAGGGGGTGCCGGATCTGCTGCACGAACCAGGCGCCGCTGTTGACCGCAGCAAAGACTCCGGCATGCAGGCAGAAATTGACGATCCGCTCGAAATGGCGATAGGTGGGGTCGTTGGGGTCGGTCCCGGCAGGGCTGTACCAGCGAATCGGCATCAAGTCAGGGATCGTGCCCAACGATCCTGGCTCGGCGTGGCTCAGGTTGACGGCAGGACCCTCAATGGAGTCTCATGGATTCACGCCGGCGCCTGTAGCTCAGCGGATTAGAGCATCTGACTACGGATCAGAGGGTCGGGAGTTCGAATCTCTCCAGGCGCGTCGAAAACTGCCGCTCAGGCAGTTTTTTTTTGTCGAATCGGCTGCTGGGATCACAAGCGTTTCTTACGCTGGGTCGAAAAACCGATGACGGATGCGATGAGTCAGGTTCAGGGACGTTCCATCAACAATGATCTGGCTGCGGTCGATCCCGTCATTGCAGGTTTCATTGACCAGGAGCAGCGGCGTCAGGAAACTCACCTTGAGCTGATTGCCAGCGAGAATTTCGCCTCAAAGGCGGTGATGCAGGCCCAGGGTTCCGTTCTCACCAACAAATACGCCGAAGGGCTCCCCAGCAAGCGTTATTACGGCGGCTGTGAGCATGTCGATGCGATCGAAGAGCTGGCGATCGAGCGAGCCAAGCAGCTGTTCGGCGCAGCCTGGGCCAACGTCCAGCCCCACAGTGGTGCCCAGGCCAACTTCGCTGTGTTTCTGGCACTGCTGAAGCCCGGCGACACGATCATGGGTCTTGACCTGTCCCACGGCGGTCACCTGACCCACGGATCTCCAGTCAATGTCAGCGGCAAATGGTTCAAGGTCGTCCAGTACGGCGTTGACCCCGAAAGCCAGACGCTTGACATGGCTTCAATCCGTCAGCTGGCTCTGGAACACCGGCCGAAGCTGATCGTGTGTGGTTACTCGGCCTACCCACGCACGATCGATTTCCCTGCCTTCCGAGCCATTGCCGATGAAGTGGGTGCTTTCCTTCTGGCGGATATGGCCCACATCGCCGGTCTTGTAGCTGCGGGAGTTCACCCGAGTCCTGTCCCCCATTGCGATGTTGTCACCACCACCACTCACAAGACCCTGCGGGGACCTCGTGGTGGGTTGATCCTCTGCAGGGATGCAGAGTTCGCCAGGAAATTTGACAAGGCTGTTTTCCCAGGAACGCAGGGTGGCCCACTTGAGCATGTGATTGCCGCGAAGGCCGTTGCTTTCGGAGAGGCGCTTCAGCCGGGCTTCAAGGTCTACAGCCAGCAGGTGGTCGACAATGCAATCGCTCTGGCTGAGCGGATGATCTCGAGGGGAATCGATGTGGTGAGCGGTGGAACCGACAACCATGTTGTTCTGCTTGATCTCCGCTGCATCGGCATGACCGGCAAGGTGGCCGATCTGCTTGTGAGTGATGTCCACATCACAGCCAATAAGAACACCGTTCCCTTCGATCCTGAGTCTCCCTTCGTCACCAGTGGTCTGCGGCTGGGAACGGCTGCCCTCACCACCCGTGGCTTCGATGCTGAAGCCTTCCGGGAAGTTGGGGATGTGATTGCAGACCGACTGCTCAATCCCGAGGATGATCAGATCCGTGCGCAGTGTCTAGAGCGTGTCTCGGCCCTCTGCGAGCGCTTCCCTCTCTACGCGGACAGCAGGAAACCGGCGCTCGTCTGATCGGTACCCTTGTCCAGCACGACAACCGGTTCTGGTTGCTGATCACTGGTTTCCTTAGGATGAACGACACTCCTCTTTATGGGGAATGTCCACCCATGGAGTTTCAGTGACTCTCGCAGCCAGTCCGATACCGGTGGCCTTGCTGAGCTTCCTGGCTGCGGCGGGGATCACCACTGGCCTGGTACCTCTCGTACGACATCTCGGCCTGCGCTTCGGTTTCACCGACAAACCCGATCCTCGAAAGCAGCACAGCACTCCGATGGTCCGCCTCGGCGGAGTGGCGATGGTCCTCGGTTTTGCCCTCTCCCTGACGATTGTCTGGTTGCTTGGCGGATTCGGGCTGCTCGCTCCAGAACGTGATCAACTGATCTGGAGCACCCTGGCGGGTGGCTTGTGTTTCTTTCTGATCGGTCTTGCCGATGATCTCTTCTCGCTGTCTCCCTGGCCTCGCCTTGCCGGTCAGATTGCCATCTCCTGCGCCATCTGGAGTCAGGGCGTCCGCATCGGAGCCATTGATCTCCCCTGGCTGACATCCGCAGGTTCGGCCATCAGCCTGCCGGAAAGTCTCAGTCTTCTTGCCACCGTCATCTGGCTGGTTGGCATTACCAACGCAATCAACTGGCTGGACGGGCTGGATGGGCTGGCGGCCGGTGTCGCCGGGATCGCCGCAGTCGGGCTGGTATCAGTGAGTTTCTCTCTGCATCAGGTGGCTGCAGGCTTCCTTGCCGCGGCACTGGCGGGATGCTGCCTCGGGTTTCTGAGACACAATTTCAACCCGGCACGCATCTTCATGGGTGATGGCGGTTCCTATTTCCTCGGCTTCACACTCAGTGCCGTGAGCATCGTCGGGCCGGCCAAAGGCCTGACCACAGTCAGCCTCCTCCTGCCTCTGCTGATTCTCTCCCTTCCGCTGGCTGATATGTCCGCTGTGATCATGGGCCGCCTGAGGGCGGGACGTTCTCCTTTTCATCCTGATCGCCGTCATCTGCATCACCGGCTGTTGCGGGCCGGTTTCAGCCATCGACGCACCGTGCTTCTGATCTACGTGTTCACCCAGTGGCTGGCAGCTCTGGCACTCGTGGTGGCCAATGCTGAAATGCGATTCCTCTGGCTTGCTCTGGCAACAGCCATCCTCGTGGCAAGTGTTGTGATCAGCTGGCGACAGCTGCAGATGGAGCACGCTCTGAGCGAAACCACTCCAAAGCTGCAAGCCCCTGATGTGGCGCCCTGTGGCGAGCGGCGTGGCTGAGAACGGTTTGGCTGAGAACGGTGTTGAAATTCTCTGTGTTGGCACAGAGCTTCTGCTGGGAGACATTCTCAACGGCAATGCCCGCTGGATCGCCGAACAGCTGGCAGGTCTGGGACTGCCTCACTACCGCCAGAGCGTGGTTGGAGACAACACCGAGCGTTTGATCGATTCGGTGCTCGAATCAGCAGGTCGTTGCAGGATCCTGATCACCACCGGCGGACTGGGCCCGACGCCCGATGACCTCACCACGGCGTCCATTGCCGCAGCGTTCAACACGCCGCTTGAAGAGCATCCCGAACTCTGGATCGAGATCCAGTCGAAGCTGTCTTCTGCTGGCCGGCCTGTAGGGCCCAGCAATCGTTCTCAGGCATTCCTGCCCCGAGGTGCAGCCGTTCTGCCGAATCCGCTGGGATCAGCCCCGGGAATGATCTGGTCTCCACGGCCCGACTTCACGATTCTCACCTTCCCCGGTGTTCCCTCCGAAATGCGTGCGATGTGGGAGGAGACGGCAGCTCCCTGGCTACGGGAACACGGTGGCTCATCGGAGTTCTTCGTCAGTCGTCAGATGCGTTTCTGTGGCATCGGGGAATCCGACCTCGCGGAAAAGATCGACGATCTTCTGCAAGGACGCAATCCGACTGCTGCTCCCTATGCCTCCCTCGGCGATGTGAAACTCAGACTTACAGCCCGTGCATCCACAGCGTCACAAGCCGCTGCTCTGCTGGATCCACTGGAGGAGGAGTTGCGTCACCGCACCGGAACCAGGTGCTACGGCGTGGATGGAGACACTCTCGCCTCGGTGGTGCTGAGTCTGCTGCGCCGAGCCGGGGACACGTTGGCCGTGGCTGAATCCTGTACCGGAGGTGGACTTGGCGCTGCCCTTACGGCGATCCCGGGTTCATCCGCCGCTTTCGATGGTGGAGTGATCGCTTACACCAATGCTGTCAAGAGCAGCCTGCTGGGCGTGCCCACGGACGTGTTGGAACACCATGGCGCTGTCTCCGAACCGGTGGTCACAGCAATGGCGAAGGCTGTGCGGCAGAGATTCTCGAGTGACTGGGGAGTAGCGATCAGCGGTGTCGCTGGCCCGGATGGCGGCACACCTGAAAAACCTGTGGGGATGGTTCATCTCGCCGTGGCCGGCCCGGACGGATGCGAAGCCTGGATCGAGCGGTTCGGAGATCGTCGCGGCCGGCTGGCTGTCCAGCAGTTGACGGTGATTCGTGCCCTGGATCGCCTGCGTTTGCGACTCCTTGCACGGCTTAGTGTGGAATGTGCTTAATGATGATCCATTGAGTTCCGGAACCCTCTACGACAAGGTGTGGGATCTGCATCGGGTGGCAGAGCTTCCCGGAGGGTCGACTCAGCTTTTCATCGGTCTGCATCTGATTCACGAGGTCACCAGTCCTCAGGCTTTTTCGGCACTTCGTGACAAGGGGCTGGGTGTGCGCTGCCCGGAGCGGACGATCGCCACCGTTGACCACATCGTGCCGACAACGAACCAGCAACGCCCTTTTGAAGATCCCCTGGCTGAGGAAATGCTCAGCACCCTGGAACGCAACTGTGCGGAGTATGGGATCAAGCTCAACGGCATCGGCAGCGGCCGCCAGGGCATCGTTCATGTGATCGCCCCCGAACTGGGCCTGTCACAGCCGGGGATAACGGTTGCCTGCGGTGATTCGCACACCTGCACGCACGGCGCGTTCGGTGCGATCGCCTTCGGAATCGGCACCAGTCAGGTGAGGGATGTGCTGGCCAGTCAGAGCCTTGCGATGAACAAGCTCAAGGTTCGCCGCATTCAGGTGAACGGCCAACTCTCGGAGGGTGTGTCCGCGAAGGATCTGATCCTGCACGTGATCCGCACACTTGGGGTCAAGGGCGGGGTTGGCTTTGTCTATGAATTTGCCGGTTCAGCGATCGAGACGCTGTCCATGGAGGAGCGGATGACCCTCTGCAACATGGCGATCGAAGGCGGCGCCCGCTGCGGTTACGTGAATCCGGATCAGGTCACCTTCGACTACATCAAGGGGCGTCCCTACGCCCCGTCAGGTGATTCCTGGGAGAGGGCTGTCGCCTGGTGGAGATCCATTGCTTCAGAAAAGGACGCTGTGGTGGACGACGAGGTGGTCTTTGATGCGCCCTCCATCCCACCGACGGTCACCTGGGGCATCACGCCCGGTCAGGGACTGGGCATTGATGAGTGCGTTCCGACCCTTGATGCTCTTGAGCCTGCTGAACGGCCGATCGCTGAAGAGGCCTATCGATACATGGCTCTGGAGCCCGGTACCGCCATTGCCGGTGTGCCCGTGGACGTGTGTTTCATCGGCAGTTGCACCAATGGTCGGTTGAGTGATCTGCGGGCTGCGGCTGCCGTAGCCCGCGGGCGCCAGGTGGCTGATGGCATCAAGGCCTTTGTGGTTCCCGGTTCGGAGCAGGTGGCTCAGGCCGCAGAGGCAGAGGGGCTGGACGTGATTTTCCGCGCCGCTGGTTTCGAATGGAGGGAGCCCGGCTGTTCGATGTGTCTGGCCATGAATCCAGACCGTCTTGACGGTCGGCAGATCAGTGCCAGTTCCAGCAACCGCAATTTCAAGGGTCGGCAGGGATCCGCCAGTGGCCGAACCCTGCTGATGAGTCCGGCCATGGTGGCGGCCGCCGCCGTCACGGGAACCGTCACAGATGTCCGCACCCTGGGCATCTCCGCCCCCATGAGCAACGGAATCGCGGTATGAGCAGCCCAGACGTCTTCCCGTCCGGTCCGATTCAGTCGGTCAGCGGCTCTGCGCTGGTCCTTCGGGGTGATGACATTGACACCGATCGGATCATTCCCGCCCGTTTCCTCAAGTGCGTGAGTTTCGATGCTCTCGGGGATCAGGTGTTCGCGGATGACCGCACGGAGCTTGCCGGAGACCATCCCTTCGATCGCAGCGAAAATCAAGCCGCGTCGATCCTGATCGTCAATGACAACTTCGGATGTGGATCCAGCCGGGAGCATGCACCTCAGGCCCTGATGCGCTGGGGAATTCGTGCGGTGATCGGGGAAAGTTTTGCAGAGATCTTTTTCGGTAACTGTCTGGCGCTTGGCATTCCCTGTGCCGCTGCTGATCACGAACTGATCAGCAGCGTTCAGGACGCTGCCTTATCCAGTCCAGGGGGGATCTGGACGCTTGATCTCAACACACTGTCGTTGACCGGTTCCGATCATCAGGCCCACAGCCTGATGATTGCTCAGGGGCCTCGCGATATGTTGCTGTCGGGTCGCTGGGACGCCACATCTGAGCTTCTTGCTGCTGGATCTCAGGTGGATCAAACCCATGCCTCTTTGCCTTATCTGAACGGGTTCCGTTAGCCGTTCGATTCGTCGGTCTTCAGGACAGTCAGAGGATCGCAGAAATGAAGTGTGCGTCGCAAAAAGCTGTTGCAGGGTGAGTCTGCTTTGTCTATGTATTGGACATGGCTTGAGGGTGTTCTGTTGCGATCCCTGCTGATGATGGCCATGGGCAGCGCCGCGGTTCTGGCCTGGTCGAGCCCATGCACCGCTGCTCCGGTCCTCCCGATTCCGATCGAGCCTGCATCGCGATCCGATCTGAATCGGCTTGAGCAACACAATGAATGTCGAAACTGCGTTCTTCGTGGTGTCACTCTGCGGGAGGCGCATCTGATCGGTGCCGACCTGCGCGGTGCCGATCTGCGCGGTGCTGATCTGCGCGACAGCAATCTGGAGGGCGCTGATCTGACCGGTGCCAGGTTGATCAATGCTGATCTGCGCGGAGCGAATCTCACCAATACGGATCTCTCTGATGTGGATCTGCGTGATGCGGATCTGCGTGCAGCTGTGGTGATCAACGCCTATGCACCGGGGGTGAAGTCGACCGGACTGCGTTATGCGGGGGCTGACCTGACTGGGAGCAACCTGATCATCGGAGGTGGGGACTGATCAGTAAGGCCGATCCTCATCAACGTCATTCAGCCAGTCCGCAGGCGCGTAGGGCATGAACGGCACACCTGTTCCCTTGAAGCTGAAGTCGTTAAGCCTGAAGCGCACGCCTCCAATTCCCTGATAAGGGTTGAAGTAAAGCCCAACGTCATAGCTGCGGCGTTGCCAGCGGAGTTCAATGTTGGAATCGAGGACATCGCCGTAAAACTCTGAACCGGGATCAACGTTGAGGTTCACACCGGTGCTGATCAGCAGTGGACCGACGATCTGCTGGGTGAGCCCAATCCCGAGGGTGCCGAAGTCGACGATGCGATCGAATTCATAGGGGCTGGCCCCGTTGCGCAGGGTGCCACCTCCGATCATGGTCAGCTGGGTGAAGTCCAGGAACGGTTTGCTGAAGGTTCCAAGCGTGAGGGTGGGTCCGCCGCTGAAGCTGAGGCTTTCCTGGTGACTGCCCTGGCCGTAGATCCCCAGGGTTGTGTTGATGTTGGTGTTGAGGGTGAGTCCAGGAACAATGGCAACCGGTGAGAAGCGATAGGCCTCTGTCGGTGTGAGCTCCGCGGTCTTGCCACGCCACAGGGGGATGTTGCTGGTAAAGGATGCGAAAACACTGCTGCGCCCAGTCCGGAGCATCTTTCTGCTGTTGTAGCGATCGGCGTAGTAATCACCGACAGCGGCTCGGATCAGGTAGCGGTGTCGGGTATCGCCCTGGTTCCATTCACCACGTTTGCTGCCGAGCAGCCCGTAAGCCGCCTGGATGTCCGTTTCGCCAAGGGAGCCGTTCCAGGTTCGGTACCGATAGGCCCCGAATAGTTCGGTTCTGATCTCACCGAGTGCGCCGAGATTCACATCACGACCGAACGTTCCCCAGTAACGACTGCTGTCGAGGAAATCATTGCCGCTGAAGCTGCTGATATCGGCGTCAGCCCTCAAACGGTAATCGCCATAACGCCCTCTCAGATCAGCTTCCATCCCGAACAGATCGGCGGCACTGTCGGCTTGGCCATCGAGGGCCCTTTGCACGAGGA
Source organism: Synechococcus sp. CPC35 (assembly GCA_002684175.1). Taxonomy (GTDB): domain Bacteria; phylum Cyanobacteriota; class Cyanobacteriia; order PCC-6307; family Cyanobiaceae; genus Parasynechococcus. The sequence goes on along the minus strand of NYUU01000016.1, from coordinate 11,842 downwards.
TCTGCGGTTGGAGAGACAGTTCCGTCGAGGAACCGATCTTCACAGGTTTGAGGTTGCGACCCAGGAAAAGACCGTCCCGGTCATCGTTATCAATGCCGATCACCCAGCGGTTCTCGACTTCCTCCTCTTTCTGGATCAGCTGTCGACGGGTCACCGGAATCGGCAACCGTTCATCGATGATCAGCCTGTTGCGACGTGCTGAGATCAGAACGTCGCCGTTGGGTTGTTCTCTGGCCAGCACGCCTTCAGCGTCGATACGCGTCTGGGCAGGAGTGAAGGGATCATTGGAGAAACCCATTCGGTCGGCCTGCCAACCTCTGGCAGTGATCCGCACTTTCGCCGCCTGAACTCTCCAGCGCGAGATCGTTCCATTCAGAAGCTGGGTGCTTCCAAGCAACTTGAGCTGGGGAACACGCACCACCCCGAAGCGGTTTTCCGCCTTCACCCCGGAATTGATGCGCTGGTCAGGAATGCCGGTGCGTCGTTCGATCGAGAAGCTGCCCTTGAATTCAACGTCGGAGACCCGCTGATCAATCGACCTGATCGCCGCTGTCCGCTGTGACTGCTGTTCCGCTGGAGAGATCTCAGGCTTGGAGCGATCAGGCTCGGTCGGGATGTGGGCCTGATCGTCTCCACCATCACCGAATGCGATCGATTCGAGACGATCAGAGAGAGATGTAGCGCGAACCCTTACGTCACGATCGGGATCCGTACATCCGAGCGGAGGCGGCATCTCCGAGATGCCCTGTTGTGATTCCTCCTCTCCCCAGCGGTATCGCAAACCGAAGAGATAGGCGTTGCTTCCTTCGGTCACCCCGTTGTAAAGGCCGTAAACGCCGGAACGGTGGTGGATCCGGCCCACCACGGAGACATCCGGTGAGACGGCAGCTTCGACCTCAACACCGAGGTAGTTCAGAACCTGGCTGTATTTTTCCCGGTAGGTCTTCTCATAAAGGCTGAGCTCGCTGTTGTAACTAATTCCCTCCATGAAGCTGACGCTGAGCCAGGGTTGAACCCAGAGCCGGGCTCCGATCCCGACCACCCCTTCTCCGAAGCTCTGGGCCGGAAGATTGGAATACGGTCTGGATTGATTGAATTCTCCTCCGGGTTGTTGTCCCGCGATGTGGCTGAACAGATCAGCCTCAAGTTCCAGGGAGAGAGGCCCTGCCCGCAGAATTCGTCTCTGCAGGCCAATCCCCAGAACCGCTTCCGGTCGCATCCGCCCTTTGCCAAGAAACGTGTCGCCATAGGCGGCGTCGATCATCTGACCGCCCCAGGCAGTGACGGCCCAGTCTTGGGGGTGCCAGTCAGGGACTGGCGGCAGCATTGGCGGACAGGCCATCTCTGGAGATGGCTCGTTGCTCACAGCCTGGGGAGGGGCAGGCTGCTCGTCAGTTTGAACAGCGCTCTCGGAAGGGCTTTGGTCCGCTGTAGATCCAACCTGAAAATCACGATCCAGGGACTCAAGATCGATGACGCCGTAAACATCATCCAGCTCGCCCTCGTTCTGAACGAGGTTGTAACGCAGGGCGGATGCCTGAAAAAACTGCCTACCGCGCCTGAACCGCACTGATCCCCGTGCGAAAAGGGTCTGGAAATCTCCGTCGAATTCAATTCTGTCGGCAAAGAGCACTGCCTCTCCAAGCCTGATGCTCACATTTCCTTCAACAACCGTGACGCCGCGGCGGCGGTCAACCAACTGACGATCAGCCTTGAGCTCGAGATGTTCCGGAACTTCCTGCAGATCTTCAGCAGGAAGCTGTTCCTGAGCCATAGAGGAATCTGGGCACACCGAGGTGACGATTCCACTGACTAGAAGTCCAGAGAGTGCAATAGCGAGCCGAGACGCCGCCAATGAGTTCCAGTTGCGACCGCGATCCTGACAGCCTGTCAATGCAGATCAGGCCGAGAGAGACCAGTGTCTGGCGCGGTCCGGATTCAGTCTTCCAGATCCTTTCGGCTTGGTGTTCGGCTGGGATCGCTCGCAAGAAAGCCGAACACGAAGATGCCGAGGAAAAAGAAGACGACCGAATAGACGGAGATCTTGAGGGCGAGCATGGAGACCGACCGGCGTCTGTAAGAGAGACATCATCTTATGGGGCATGACAGCGTTAAAAGGGGGTTCAACACCATGCAGGCCGGGCGATCGGAGTGGATTGAAACGTTTCGCAGTCGCTCGCGCCTCGATCTGAGGTTCCAGTGGCGTCGTTGCGGCCTGCCGGAGTCACCCCCGTTTCATCAAGAAAGCTGGGGTCGGGAGCACCGTCCGGACTGGGCACAACGTGGTCTGCTGATCTGGCCGAGGGGCCGGCAGTGGCTGCGACTTGAACAGCAGCTGGTCTGGCCGGCAGCGTGGGCTGATGTGAGATCAAGCCTTGCCCGACTGGTGATGAGCTGGTGGGCGGAACGCATGCGGCTTTGGGTGGATGGGTCTTTGGTCCATGAAGGAGACCTGTTTGACACCGCTTGCCGCTGGATCCTTCCGAGGCGCTGCCGATCCGGGGACAGCCTGCATCTGCAGATCGAACTCTGCAGTCCGCTCCATGACGATGGGGCTTTGATCCTCAGTCATCTCGATCTTGAGCCGCAGCGGGGCACGGATGATCGCGATGGCAGTCTCGTGCCGGAGTCGCTGATGCTGCATCTTGCGGCCGGCGGTTCACTGCCCTCCGGTTGGTCTGACCTGGACCCTCTGGGTTCTGCCGCGCTGGATGCCGTCTCAACGGAACTCTCAACAGCGACGCCTGTCCGTGGAAGCATTCACTGGCTTGGTCATGCCCATCTCGATCTCGCCTGGCTGTGGCCTGTCGCCGATACCTGGCAGGCGGCGGAGCGAACATTCCGCTCGGTTCTCGATCTGATGGAGCGATGGCCGGAACTGCGTTTCGCCCATTCCACCCCTGCCCTTTATGCATGGGTGGAACGCCACAGGCCTGGGTTGTTCTCGGAAATCCGCGCTGCCAGCAGGCTTCGGAACTGGGAGCCGATCAACGGCCCCTGGGTGGAGACCGATTGTGTGCTGGTGAGCACGGCATCGCTCTGGCAGCAGTTCTCGCTCGGACAGGACTACAGCCGTCGCACCTTCCCGGAATGGAGCCACAACCTGGCCTGGCTGCCGGACAGTTTCGGTTTCGCGGCCGGATTGCCGGCGGTTGCATCAAGGACGGGAGTCCATTGGTTCTGCACGCACAAGCTGGCTTGGAATGCGGTCAATCCATTCCCCCACAGGCTGTTCCGCTGGCGCAGCCGCGGTGGGGGAGAACTCCGCTGCCTGATGCTCCCGCCGATCGGTCGTCGCGCAGACCCCCTGGAGATGTTGAACGAACAACGGGCCTGGTCATCGGCCACGGGACTCGAGCAGGCCCTCTGGATTCCGGGTGTTGGTGATCACGGTGGTGGTCCCACCGAGGAAATGCTCGAACAGATGCAGTTGTGGGCGCCCCAGCCGGCGGCTCTGCCGGCCGGTTCAGGAACGGTGCGTGCGTTTCTCGAGGATCTGGATTGCAACGTCGAACATCTCCCTGTCTGGCAGGACGAGCTCTATCTCGAACTGCACAGGGGCTGTCCCACAAGCCGTCCGGATCAGAAAAGCCACAACCGGACACTCGAGCGTCTGCTCCGCGAGCTCGACACGGCGGCGGCTCTGCTTGCTCTGCTCGGACAGCGGCTGGATCAGGCGGACTGGAGGCCGCTGTTGTTCCAGCAGTTTCATGACATCCTTCCCGGCACATCGATCCCTGAGGTGTTCGAACAGGCGGAACCGGTCTGGAGAACGGCTCGCCATCAGGCGTCCCGCCAGAGAGACAGGTTTCTGGTCGAGCTGATCGAATCAGCAACGATTGCTGCCGGAGAAGCCCCCAACCGCTGGATCTGGTGTGGACTTCAGCCTCTGGCGCGCTGGTCACCATTGCTGCGCCTGCCCCCAGGCCGTTGGAGCACCAATGCAGACAATCTTCCTCAGCAGGCCTCAGCCATGGGTGGCACCTGGGTGCAGCTGCCGTTGCAGCAAGGCATCAGCAGCGTTGCCTTACGGCGTGACACCGACAAAGGAGGCAGAACTCTCTCCGTTCGGGCTCCGGTGCGGATCCAGGAGATCAGATCGGGAGTCTGGCGGGTCGGCAATGGCCTGCTGGAGGTTGACTGCTCGGCTGAGGGGCTGCTTCAGCTGAGGGACTCCAACTCCATCGAGCAACTGGCCGGGCCGCTGATGCTGCGGAGATATGGGGATCGTGGCGAGTTCTGGGATGCCTGGGATCTGGCTGCCGATTACCGGGATCACAGCCTTGAAGTCGGTGGCGAGGGACAACTTGAGTGGCTGGAGCAGGGTGAACTGGTGGCGCACCTCTCGCTGCGACGGACCATCGGAACCAGTCGTCTGAGGTTGGATCTGCGTCTGCAGGCGGATACGCCATGGATCGAACTGATCTGCACAGTCGACTGGGAGCAGCGCCATGAGCTGCTGCGGCTCGAGCTTCCCCTGGCCAGGCCTGCCGTTCGCGTGGCCGCGGACACCAGTGGAGGTGTGATCGAGCGCCCGGCGGTCCCCGTCACTCCCCGTGAAGCAGCCCGATGGGAGGTTCCGGTGATCTCCTGGTTCGCAGCGCAGTCGGAGGCTCCGGGCGGTGGGCTGGCGGTGCTTCTCGATGGCCCCCAGGGTGTCGACTGGACGAAGGATCGTCTGGGAATCTCGCTGCTGCGGGGTCCGACATGGCCAGACCCGGGTGCTGATCAGGGATGGCATCGACAGCGACTGGCACTGATGCCGGTGGAGTCGACATGGAGCCGCTCAGCTGTTCCGCAGGCGGCGATCGCTCTGCGTGAACCGGGCTGGAGTGCCAACGGGAACGGTTCTTCTGCCCGCTACTTCCCGCCCCTTCCTTCGGTCCTGTGCCCTGTTTCATTGATTGCCAAGGAACAGGGGTGCCTACTGCGACTGATCAACCCTGGGCCTTCACGTGTCCACTGGTGCCCGGGGGATGGTTGGCGCATGCGTCGCAGGGATGAAGACAATCCAACGGATGCCGTGACGTTCGGTCCAGGGGAACTGGCCGAACTGCTGATCACTCAATCGTCGTGATCATCGAAGGGATCCTCAAGACCCTTCGACGGAGGACCGAAGGCTTGATAAACGCCGAAGCCGGTCAATCCGAACAGAACAGCAAGAACACCGATGGCTACGGAGAGAGCCGGAGAGGAGGTTTCCATCACATCTATCGAAACGATCAGCTCCATATCGGAACTGGCCCTTAGAGTATCTGGATTACTGAACACCCGAGACCCAAGCGTCGCCATGGCTCAACGCACCCGTCTGGGAGACCTCCTCCGCCCCCTGAACTCTGAGTACGGCAAGGTCGTCCCCGGCTGGGGAACCACACCGGTCATGGGAATTTTCATGGTGCTTTTCCTTGTTTTCCTGCTGGTGATCCTTCAGCTGTACAACAAGTCACTGATCCTCGAAGGCATCAATGTGAACTGGAATGGCATCGGCTGATCCTGGTTCATGAATGTGTTCGGCGTCGGCCTTCCCGAGATGGCGGTGATCGGCGCCGTTGCGTTGCTTGTGTTTGGTCCCAAGCGACTGCCTGAATTCGGTCGCACCCTGGGGAAAACACTCAAGGGCTTTCAGTCCGCTTCCAAGGAATTTGAGCGTGAGATCAGCAAGGCGATGGCTGATCCCGAGTCAATGGCGCCATCAGACGATGAACCGTCTGGCGGTCATCCACCTGACGCCTGAGGCAGGACGTCATGGCCGGAGAGCTCCGACTGGTGGTCGGCCTGGGAAATCCTGGTAAAAAATATGCCGGAACCCGTCACAACATCGGGTTCATGGTCTTGGAGAGATTCTCTGCGGCCAAGGGTTTTGGTTTCAAACAACAGAGCAAACTCCAAGGGCTCGCTGCAGACTTCGGCGTGGGTGATCAGCGGTTGAGACTGCTGATGCCACAGACCTTCATGAATGACAGCGGTCGTTCGATCCGTGCAGCCCTGAACTGGTATGGACTCACACCGGATCAGCTTCTTGTGCTNGTGGATGACATGGATCTTCCGCTTGGGCGACTGCGGCTCCGAGCCCAGGGGAGTGCGGGGGGGCACAACGGNCTTCGAAGCACGATTCAGCATCTCGGCACGCAGGGGTTCCCNCGNCTGCGGATTGGGATTGGTGCCCCTGCGCTGAATCCCGCCGANCGTCGGGCACGCACNGTNTCNCATGTCCTGGGGGCATTCGCTAAAGCNGAACAACCCTGCCTGGATGCGGTGATNGATGCNGTGCTCGAGGGAGTTCATCGCCTCCGGGATGANGGGATGGAACGGGCCGGCACCTGGATCAATTCATTCCGCTTCNTATCGGCTGACCCATGACCGCGCTGCCCGCCACCACGGCCCATCTGCGCGTGNTGCGNCAGTGCTTTCAGGAANAGTGCGTGGAAGGTGAGGTGGCAGCAGGTGGGTTTCAGTGGCAGTTCCANTGGGCATTCGAGCGCGGCCAGCTCACCGTGGANCCGTCCCTGGGACGGGCACTGATCGANGATGCCCTGCGACGCTTTCTTGTCCGGGCGGACTACCGACTNGAGCCAGGTGGTGATTACAGCTTCACCGTCCGAGCGAAGTTCTGACNGTGAANGCAGGTCTGGGNCCAGGCCAGAGCAGCTGTCGTTCCAGCNCATCCTCAAGNATCACCANTGCCGCCACTGCNTCCAGAGGGCCTGGTGGAATTCTCATGCCGCTCGGCAGAAGNCGCCNCCAGCCTTTGGCGGGCCAGAGNTCCCAGTANCGCTGTCGNGCCCGCAGNGTGGTGCCTTGTTCCGGAACCCGACGAACCGTNGCGAGCNNTCTCAGGGATTCCGTCCAGGCCNTNCTGCCTGTGCCGTCTCCGATCAGNATCTGTTTCGGAGAATGCGTCAGGCACCAATCGCTCANGATCGGAACAACGTCGTCCTTCGGCACGACCTGNCCTTGGATCACCAGATCCCTGTCGGCATCCGCCAGCACAAGGCCGCACTTGCTGCGACCGGGATCGAGCGCGACCAATCGACTCAAAACGANGCCTCAACNACCACGANCACAGAATCAGCACTGTCGCTGTCACGCATGGCCTTCACCTCGAGGGTGACCGGNTCATCNGGNCGCTCCAGCAGATCNTGCGCCAGCTGAGCCAGNTCGTTGCCATTGAACTCGAGGCCCTCCGTGAGTGAACCGCGGCGCTGCACCTCCGCNTAGGCGGANGCCAGNAGCAGGTTNAGACGTGTNCGAATCNTCTCCGGTGAACGATCCTCTTTGGACAGCCGCNCCGAGGCAAGCCGATCTCCGCTGCGAGCCACGGTGCGGTTGGGGCGCACTTCCGGAAAGGCATACACCACGGATTCACCACGCAGNACATTGGTNGCNGACCGTATGGAGATCACCCAGGTGCCCGATCGCCGGATGATTCCCTTCAGNCGCTCCACATCGCTGCGGGGCACCAGNATGATNTGTCGATCGGGCGTTTCACCCGGNCGGACTTTTTCGTAGGCGATCAGATTGGCTTCCTGCAGCAGCCGATCCACCACCTGCTTCGCCTGATCGGCTGACTCGAGGCGAACCGTTGCCGTGGCCAGGGTCTGCCCATTGCTGAGCACCACGGCTCCACGGCGCAGGGCGACCAGGTTTCGCTCGAGGGTCTTCAGTTCCTTTTCCCCAGCCTGAATCCGATTNCGCACCTGGTTCAGTTCGGTCTCAGTGCGGCGGATATCGGCATCTCTGACCTTGATGTCCCGACTGAGACGCTCACGGTCCGACTCCAGCTTGTCTCTCTGCGTCTGCAGCGGTTCGAGTTCCTTGCGCAGGGTATTGGCCCGTTCCCGGGCGATCGTGAGTTCGGCTTCAATGCGCCCGGTCTCGGAACGGGCCTTCTGCCGCTCCTGTTGCGATGCCTGCAACTGCTCACGGCTGGTCTTCAGCCTTGCCTGCAGGGCATCAAGTTCGAACAGGCCGACGCGAAGCTGTCGGCTCACGAGCAGCATCAGACCGAGGGAGAGCGCGCTGATCAGGCTGCCCGTGAGCACCGTGATCACCACAGCTGTCCGCCNTGGACGCATGTTGAANAGGCTCAGCCTGGCCTTCCCCACTCGACTGCCAAGGCGGTCACCAAGCGTTGAAAGAATCCCTCCCAGCACGAGCAGTGCCAGGATCAACAACCAACCGCTCATNGCNGGGGAAGGCTCAGGNCGTTGNGNTCANCTGAACCNCTTGGCCAGAGCGATCGGGTCCAGAACCGTGATCTTCTTGCGGTCAATCTGAACCAGTCCGGATTGACGCAAGTCTCCCAGCAGTCGGGTGATCGTGACGCGNGTTGAGCCGATTGCTTCAGCGATCGACTGGTGGGAAAGCCGNAGGTCNATTGTGATCCCCAGTTCNTCCGGCACACCGAAATCCCTGCAGAGCACCANTAGAAANCTCACCANACGGGAGGACATNTCCCTGTGGGTNAGAGTTTCGATCATGGTCTCTGTCTGGAGGATCCGACTGGAGAGTCCTTGCAGAAGTTTCAGNCCNACAGCTGTATCTGCTTCGATCGCAGCACGNACGGANGTGGCAGGGGCTGTGACCATTTCCACCCTTGTGAAGGCCACAGCGTGATANAAGCGATCGGATCGNTGNCCGGTGAGCAGNGACAGAACCCCGAAAAGACTGTTTTCCCTCAACAGGGCNACGGTGATCTCCTCTCCGGATTCGTAAACCCGGGACAGGCGCACAGCACCCCGGCGAATCAGATANACCCGTTCAGCCGGATCTCCTGGGAAGAAGATCGTTTTGTTGCGGTCNACNANTTCAGAGCTGGCACCATCCANATCNCTGATCACATCAAGCAGTGACCGCGTGGTGGACNGTGGTGGAGGGGCAGCCGTCATCGGTTGAGGGGCATAGCGGCTGAAACCAACGCTGCTGCTCATGGTTTGACCTCAACTGCGTGGAAATTACGGATGAGCGNCNNCNGGCCCTGTAGCGGTTATTACTCATTGCCTTTGTTGTNNCNCANNACNTCACGCTGAGCNGCCATCAGCGTCTCAANCCCGGGCTGCGCCAGATCGAGCAGAACATCGAGCTGCTCNCGGCTGAANGGGGCCCCCTCCGCNGTTCCCTGAATCTCCAGAAGCCGNCCNTCCCCAGCCTGCACNACGTTGAGNTCCACCTCNGCCACGGAGTCTTCGCTGTAGTCNAGGTCAAGCAANGGCTGACCGCCAACAAGCCCAACCGAGACGGCTGCCACCTGCTGCAGAAGNGGTGTCTGGNTGATCAGTCCCTGNTCCAGCANACGGTCACAGGCAGATCTGAGGGCAAGCCAAGCNCCGGTGATNGCGGCGGTGCGGGTGCCTGCATCGGCCTGGATCACGTCGCAGTCAATCANAAGCGAGCGCTCACCGAGCCGCTNCATATCGACAACCCCTCGCAGACTGCGTCCNATCAAACGCTGAATCTCCTGNGTCCGTCCGGACAACCTCATCAGTTCGCGCCCCTGCCNCTGAGGCGTTGAGCCNGGCAGCAGTCGGTATTCGGCACTGAGCCAGCCAAGGCCCTCTCCCTTTCGCCAGCGGGGGACGCTGTCCTCAAGGCAGACGCTGCAGAGAACCGCTGTGCGACCGGTGTGCACGATCAGGGAGCTGAGGGCAAAGCCCATCGGATCCCAGCTCACCGAGAAGGGGCGGAGTGTTTTTGCAGTTCGGCCGTCCCTGCGGGACTGGAGCAACGGGGACATGGGGCTGTCGATCTTTCCCCAGCCTCGCAGGCGACTGCGGCATCGAAACTTCTGCACACCATGGATGGTGTCACCCCCCTTGTAAATTCACATTTCACCGCTACATTCAACGCCTCGCGGGAATGTCTCGCATGGATGCCGCCGCGATGACCGCAAGCCTCACCGATCGCCATCGCCTCGAAGGATCCAACGTCAGAGGTGCTGATCTGCGTGGGCTGCACCGGCCAGACCAGATCCCACTCGAGATCCCACTCGAGATCCCATTGCATCTGGTGGAACCGGAAGGTCAGCTGCAGGTGCACACATCTCCCTATCGCGGCAGCTTCTCCAGTGTTCTCAGTCAGGCCATGCGTGCAGCTGGACTTGGCAGTCGTGTGCTGATCAGTCAGTTCCTCAAGGGTGGCGTTTGCCAGGGCCCGGAGGGACGGGTGCAGCTCTGTGGAGGGCTGGACTGGATGCGCCCGGATGTTCCCGCCTGCCTCTGCGGGCCTGATGACTGCGCCAGCATTGATGCCGTTCAGGCCGTCTGGGCTGTCTGCAGGCAGCATCTGCTGAAGGGTGATCTCGATCAACTCGTGCTCGATGAGATCGGGCTGGCCATTGGATTCGGTTTCATCGAGGAATCAGCACTCCTTTCGGCCCTGGAGCAGCGGCCAGGCTCCATGGATGTGATCATCACCGGCCCTTCCATTCCAGACTCAGTCATGGAGATGGCCGATCAGGTCACCGAACTGCGCAGAGGCATCTGATGCTCAAGAGCGATCGCTGGATTACCGAGCAAGCCGCCCAGGGGATGCTCGAGCCTTTTCAAGAGACTCTGGTCCGTCATCTGGAGCCAGATCAAAAGCAGCGCCCGGTGCTGAGCTTTGGCTGCTCGTCCTATGGCTATGACCTGCGACTGTCACCCCAAGAATTCCTGATTTTCAGGCACGTTCCAGGCACCGTGATGAATCCGAAGCGGTTCAATCCCGCCAACCTTGAACCCACTCCCCTTCACAAGGACGAAGACGGGGACTATTTCATTCTGCCGGCACATTCATATGGTCTCGGCGTAGCACTTGAGAAGTTGCGCGTCCCTTCGAACATCACTGTGATCTGTCTGGGTAAGAGCACTTATGCGCGTCTTGGCATCATCGTGAACACAACACCGGCTGAAGCCAGTTGGGAAGGACATCTCACTCTGGAATTCAGCAATAGCTCCGGGGCGGACTGCCGCATCTATGCGAATGAAGGAATTTGCCAGCTGCTGTTCTTTGAGGGAGATCCCTGTGCAACCACCTACAGCGACAGAGAAGGCAAGTATCAACATCAACCTGAACGAGTCACCCTGGCAAAGATGTGATCAGGCTCAGGCTCTAAAGGTGAGCTTCAGTGCTTATGTCAGCGGCGTGAAGATTGATCGATGCAGCTTTGAGTAGGGTTAAGCGAAGATCTTTACAAAGTCATGAGTATCGATCCGTTTGTATTAATAAGCAAACTTGATAAAGCGACGACATTATTGGATGCCTTCTCAGAGATTCTTGGCGAAGAGCTGGCTGATCAGGATATTTCGTCATCCACCTATGGCCCAATTGATCAAGATGACACAACCCTGACGGTGACCTATGGCGGATCAATCAATGATTTTGATATTGATGTGACAGGGGACACGTCATGGGACAACATTGAAACGATCGATGGCGTAACGGTAGGAGACAAGGGCGAGTTGACCTATGAAGAGATGAAGGTTGAGGTCGCAGGAATTGGAGATCTTGTTTCAGATGGATTCAGTACTTTTAACCCGGAAGGAATCTCAACAACATCAAAAAAACTTCAATCTTTAACATTTTCGCTGTCAACGAGTGGCGATATCACTCCCTCCTTCAGTTATGAGGTGAAGGCCGATGCTGATCTCTGCGTGGATGGAGAATGCACGACTGCTTACAGCACATCGACGACAAAATCTGGCAGCCTGGATGCAATAGATGTAACAGTATCGGCTGATCTTGTCGTTGAAATTGGATACGACAAATCGAGCAAATCATATACGATTGAAGAGTATACAGTCGAAAATCTGGTGATCACACCAAATTTTGAGACCATTTACGAATCTGTTTTCGGTACATTATT
>NYUU01000015.1 GCA_002684175.1 Synechococcus sp. CPC35 | reverse complement strand
AGCCCGGTGGTGTCGTGGTGATTCCCCTGGCCACCATTGAAGCGCTGGGCGAACTGCGTCCACTTCTGGATCAGGCAGGGCTCATGGTGCGCATCAGTCAGCTGCAGGCCTGGCGCGGACAGCCGCTCGGCGAAGGAACCCGGCTGATGCCAATGAACCCCTGCATCATCCTGAGCGGTACAAAACAGTGAATTTTCAGAATCTGTCTGGCAACGAAATGGATTCAATCCTGACCGGATCGCCCGTAGAGATCCCCAGCCGGTTCGCTTCTCCGGCACCGAGCTCCACGACCCCATCCCCAAGCTGGGTGGGGCCGTAGCTCGGACAAGGCAGCGCCGGACAGACCGGCACCCGTCGCTCGATATGGATCACACGCCCTTGCCGCAGGAAGAGCATGTCCAGCGGGGCCAGGGTGTTGTGCATCCAGAAACGCATCAACCTTGGGCGATCGAAGGGGAACCACATCCCCCTCAGCGGAGGCAGCGCCGGTCGCTGCATCAGACCGATGCGTTGCTGATCCCCTGTGCGCGCCACCTCCAGGGCAATGCAGCCTCTGTCTTCCAGACACCATTGGGCTGTGNNCGGCAGCTGCTGAGGNGGCNAGACNGGAGGAGNAGCATCCANTGGCAATCAGCCTCCCGGTTNCTGGNTGCCGAGGCGNTAGCCACGGCCNCGCACNGTGTGCAGCAGACGNGGCTCTCCGCCGGCCTCCAGCTTCTGGCGCAGNTAGCGCACNTACACCTCGACNACATTGCTGCTGGNTGCCCGCTCTTCCCTCCAGACCTCCTGAAGGAGCTCCTCACGGCTNAACACNCGGCCGCAACGNCCNAGCAANGTCTGCAGCAGTGCGAATTCACGCACCGTCAGTGCCANAGCCCTTGAACCCCGATGCACNTGATGGGTGAAAGGATCNAGGCAGAGATCCTCNAGCTGCAGCACNGCCGGCCGCTGCNGCTGCCGCCGCCTGAGANTGCGGTGNAGACGAAGCCGCAGCAGCAGATCNCTGGGACCGGTGCAGGAGAGCCAGAAGTCATCGGCACCGCAGCGAAGACAAGCCGANCGGGCNTCGATGCCGTCCTGCTCGAGATCCAGCAGGATCGGCATNGAACCGAAACGATGGCGCAGNTCCGGGATCAGNCNGGNCTGGTCAGCGGAAAGCACTGCTGCCAGNGGGGANTCAGAGGAGTCTGCAGNACNACAANCNGAGGTGACTCCAGCGCTGAGCCAGTCGACGGTGACATAGCCGGAGGCCGTGAGGCGTGGNGCAACGGCAACCGCCGTCNGCCCNGCCAGCANCAGCAGCAGGGATTCGCCANTCATCCGCGNTCCGGCTTGGCGATGTGGGGCAANCCCCAACCCAGTTTGTTGCGAAGCACCTGAAAGAACTCGTGGTCCACAAGGCGGACAAAGCGCACCGGTTGATCGCTGCGACGGATCAGNACGCGATCCTCNGGCCAGACGTANCAACCNGCACTGCCGTCCACCACCATCATCAGCCGTTCNGGAGTGGCGGGGNACACCGTCACCGGTTCCCGGTCGCTGAACACCAGGGCGCGGGAGGCCAGGGAATGGGGTGCGATCGGCGTGAGCTGGAGCACCGGGCAGTCCGGACTGATCACCGGACCGCCNGCACTNAGGGCATAGGCCGTTGAGCCGGTGGGCGTTGAGAGGATCACCCCATCGGCAGCGATATCCACCGGTGCATGGCGGCCGATNGCGATCTCGAAATGGCACATGCTGGTGAGAGGCTCACGATGCAGNGCCATCTCGTTGAGGGACAACGCCTCCCAGCGACNCTGATCNCCGCGCATCACACTCACCACNAGAATGCTGCGCTCCTCGATCGTCCATTGCTGCGTGAGCACCACCTCAAGGGCTCGATCCAGATCATCCAGATAGGCCTCCGCCAGAAAGCCGAGATGGCCTGTNTTGATCGTGAGNATCGGCACTCCCACCGGTGNGGTCTGCCGTGCCGCTGAAAGAACAGTGCCGTCTCCNCCCAGCACNATCGCCAGANCCATNGANCTGTNGAACCCCTCCGGNACACAGGCGCTGTAGCCNAGCAGGCGCAGATGCTGGTCGGGATTGGCGAAACCNACCATTCCACCGGAACTGCTGGCACGAATCACNTNATGGCCNGCCTCNGNCAGCTTCTGCTNAATCGCATCTGCGGTCTGAACCGCCAGAGGCTTGCCGTCATTGACGATCAGTCCGATGAGAGGCACTGATCGCATCCCCCTTTAGGAGGGATCAGCCTATGGGACTCAGGGTTTCCGGGACGACCGCAGTAACGATTGGATGAGCCAGAGACCGAACAGAGACGCCGCGATGAACAAGCCTTCGCTGATGTCCTGAAGCANNGGCTTCTCGGATGANGTCGTCATCACGGTTGCACTCAGCAGCAGTGCAGCAATCAGAATCGACAGGGAGAGACGCCTGGANAGGCGATCCACCGTGGANCGAAGCTGGTCAAGNCCATCCAGTTCNAGGGAAAANACCAGNTCGTCACCACTGAATCGACGCAGCANCAGNCTGAGCTGGCGCGGNGCNTCCAGGGCGAAATTGCGCAGATCCAGGCCGAACTGCATGGTCCTCTCACCGGGGAGAAGCAGGGATCGCGCCAGGAGCTGAGCCACAAGCGGNTCCATTTCNCCNGTGAAGCTGAANTCCGAATCAAGAGCGCAGCCGATGCCTTCGAGNTTGGTCACGGACTTGACGAACAGGCCAAGGGTTCCNGGCACCCGCAGACCCACGCGATTGGCAAGCTGNAGNAGTTCNCCNAGAAACAGGGCGAANTTGAGCTCCCTGAGGGGCTTGCTGAAATTCACNGCGATCAGCTGCTCGAGATCACGCTGGAGAGANGGGCGGTCCACCCGCACACCGGTGGCNGGCGGTGCAAGTTGNACGAGCAGATCCGTGGCACGGGCCGCGTCCTGATTGATCAGTGCCAGAACGAGATCCAGAAGGGTGGTGCGGGTCCGTGGATCGAAACGACCCACCATCCCCTCATCCAGCAAGGTGATCACCCCATCGCCATCCACCTTGAGGTTGCCGGGATGCGGGTCGGCATGNAAAAAGCCCTCNACGAAATACTGCTCGACGAAGGCTCCCAGCAGNGCGCGATTGGCCTCCTGNATGCCTTGACNGCCTTGANCNTGACCTCCTTGGCCCTGNCCATGAACNAGCGCCTCNCGAGCGNCNTCACTCAGGATCGNGNCNCCTTCAATCCATTCGAGCACCAGCACTCTGCGGCTTGAAAGGTCCTGGGTGACACCAGGNACCTTGATCATGCCCTGCTTGAGNAANCTCGAACGTTCNAGAACGCTCTGCANCCGAACNGTGTTCGCCGCCTCGATCCGGAAATCCATTTCACGGTTGAGCGCATCGAGCACCTGATCCGCAAGACCCACCAGGTCGTAGCTGGCACCAAGGGCCGTGGANGCGGCCAGCGAGGCGAGCTGACGCAGGAGGCTGCCATCCTCAGCCACCTGAGCTTCGATCCCNGGNCGNAGCACCTTCACCGCCACCCTGGTGCCGTTNTTCAGATGNGCTTCGTAAACCTGACCGATGCTCCCCGCAGCCACGGGACTGTTCGGAAAATNNCGAAAACAGGATTCGACCGGCTGCCCAANCTCNTCNCGCAGCATCGGCTCGATGCTCTCCCANGGTGCNGCGGCCACATTCGACTGCAATGCACTGAGGGCTTCGGTNTAGGGCTCNCTGAGCAGGTCGGCACGGGTGCTCAGGAGTTGTCCGAGCTTCACGTAAACAGGCCCCAGCTCNGTGAGGATGCTGCAAAGNACNTCAGGCAGAGGAAGTCGGGGAGCATCCGTCGTTCCCTGATTCAGNANNTGANGCAGAAANGACCATTCNTGNCTGGTGACAACCGCAATGATTTCTGCCGCCCGCGATGAATTCGCCAGAAACCTCTTCGCCACGAATGCGTGAAGTCATCGANANTTCACTATGGCGCTNTCGCGANGTNAGNCNCGACGCTNANAACTGCTGGAGGAAGCGCAGATCACTGGTGTAGAGCCTGCGGATGTCATCGACACCNTGACGAACCATGCAGAAGCGCTCCACGCCNAGNCCGGCGGCAAATCCACTCCAGCGTTCGGGATCAAGCCCAAGNCCTTCAAGCACCGCCGGATCGACCATGCCGCANCCCATCACCTCGAGCCATTTGCCACGCCACTGCACATCCACTTCNGCGGATGGTTCCGTNAACGGGAAATAACTGGCGCGGAAACGCACCGGCAGNTCACCGAAAAAGGCCTTGAGAAANGCCATCACCGTGCCGCGCAGATGACTGAAGTTGAGACCTTCATCAATNGCNAGCACCTCCACCTGATGAAACACCGGTGANTGGGTGGCATCCACNGCATCACGCCGGTAAACACGCCCGGGTGCCACGATCCGCACCGGTGGNGGATTCTGCTCGAGGTGACGGATCTGCACCGGAGANGTGNGGGTGCGCAGCANCCGATCNCCCTGGAGATAAAANGTGTCCTGCATGTCCCGNGCCGGATGNTCCGGTGGGATGTTCANGGCGGTGAAGTTGTANTGGTCCTGTTCCACTTCAGGGCCTTCAGCAACGCTGTATCCAAGNCCCAGGAAAAGATCCACGATCTCTTCCGTCGTCGTGATCAGAGGGTGTCGATGCCCCATCGGAATGCCGGAGGCAGGGGCGGTGACATCGAGGGTTTCGCGGGCGATTCGCTCGTCCATNGCCACCTGCNTCACCGCCTGCAATCGATCGGNNAGGAGGGTTTGAACCTGGGTTTTGAGCACGTTGGCCCGCTGCCCCACGAGGGGGCGCTCATCGCCAGGGAGCTTCCCCATCGCNCCNAGCACAGCGGAAATGCGGCCTTTCTTGCCCAGCAGTCCNACCCGCAGCTCCTCAAGGGCCTGAGCATCCGCAGCATNGGCAATCTCTGCCGCAGCCCTCTGCTCNAGCGCATCCAGCTGATCAGTGAGCTGCTGGAGACTGACCGTGGCGCTCACGGAACNCTGGCGANGGGCAGCTGACTGTAAGCAGCCGGGCCGCTTAGGTTCGCCCAACANGTGAGCAAGCCATGGCCCCNCTGCGGATTCTGATCAGCAACGATGACGGNGTCTTTGCTGACGGCATCCGCANCCTGGCNGCNACTGCNGCNCNGCGGGGCCATGAGGTGATCGTCGTCTGTCCTGATCAGGANCGCTCCGCCACCGGACACGCCCTCACNCTCCAGAACCCNATNCGGGCCGAACGGGCCGATGAGCTGTTCGCTCCNGGGGTCACCGCNTGGGCCTGCAGCGGAACCCCGGCGGATTGCATGAAACTGGCCCTGTGCGAACTGGTGAAACAGCCNCCGGATCTGGTGATGTCCGGGATCAACCATGGACCCAATCTCGGCACNGATGTCTTCTGNTCAGGCACCGTGGCCGCAGCCCTGGAGGGCACCCTTGAGGGGATTCCNTCNCTGGCCGTAAGCAGCGCCTGCTTCCAGTGGCGGGAGTTCCAGGCCAGCGCTGATCTCGCCCTNGAGGTGGCNGAGCAGGCCATGGCGGACCGATGGCCGGGCAATCTGCTGCTCAACCTCAACATTCCTCCCTGCGCCAAAGAGGCCATGGGNCTTCTGCGCTGGACNAGGCTNTCCATCCGTCGCTACGAGGAGCAGTTCAGTGCAAGAAAGGATCCCCGCGGCCGNTCNTACTACTGGCTNTCCGGAGAAGTGGTGAACGATCTNGAATCCGCNGGNGAAGGACCGAGGGACTGGCCCAGNGATGTCGCTCAGATNCATGCCAACGCCCCCTCGCTCACNCCGATCCANCCGGACCTGTTCTGGCGCGGGCCGCTCAGTGATCTGCCNCAGTTGAANCAGGGNGATCGACAGGTGCGCTGACCCACCAGCCATCANCTGGTTCGNTAGACCCGCTGCAGCAGCCAGAGNGANAANAACAATCCGATCAGATGGGCGAANAGCACCTGGGTGTTGCTCAGCACCGAGAGCATTTCCAGGGANGTGATGGCCAGATTGTCGGCCATGCCTCGGCCNCCGATGGCGATGCCAGGCGTNTGCATCGANGCCTGCACGAACAGGCTNCCGGCNAGGGCCTGATANCCGATGGCGGCGAACGTGAGCCCCAGCAGNTCCGCCAGCAAACCNCGCTTGATCAGNCGTGCCGCCTCTCCCCGNCTGGGTCGGGCCGNNCTGTCGATCGCCCGTCCGGTGCGNACGATCAACCACCCCTGCCAGAGACTGAACAGAAGCACAAAAAACGANAGGGTGGTGAGCGACAGGCCGGGACCGAGGCCGACAGCNCGCTCGGAGTTGCGAGCCAGGCTGCCGCCGACGTTGTTGAAGANCAGCACACCCACCACNACNATGCTGAGCACGACCTGAATCCAGAAACGGATCCAGCCCATNCGCCTCACCCCGAAGGACAGCTTCTGAAAATCAAGGCGATCCGCCATGGCAGGAGGGNCAGTCGTTCAAACTTGGCACTGAAGCGTCCGGCCTGCATCCTCTTTGATCCCGCTCTGCTCNCCGGAGGACGCCCGCCANCCCACCGCCCTNGCGCTGGGAAGCTTCGATGGGCTTCACGCTGGCCATCGCGCTGTGATCAGGCAGGCCATGGANGAACGGCCAGCGCTGGCCGTTCCCACGGTCGTGAGCTTCTGGCCCCACCCCCGCGAGGTGCTGTTCGGCGAACCGCGACTGCGGCTGGATCTTCCAGAAGAGAAGCTCTCCCTGCTCGAGCCACTTGGGATTGAGCAGCTGGTACTAGTGCCGTTCACCACCGAGCTCGCCCGCCTCAGCGCGGAGGCGTTCGTTGAATCGGTGCTGCTTGATGCACTTCAGGCCCAGCGCATCGCGGTGGGGGCGAACTTCCGCTTCGGTCACCAAAGGGCTGGAGATGCGGCACTACTGCAGAGGGTGGCGGCGGCAAGAGGCGTCGATGTACGCATTGTCGACATCGTCAAAGATGCCGAAGGGCGGATGAGCAGCAGCAGGATCCGTCAGGCCCTCGAAGGGGGAGATCTCGAGACCACACGATTGCTTCTGGCAAGGCCATACCGGTTCAACGGTCTCGTCGTTCGGGGCCGGGGCCTGGGGAAGACGCTGGGATGGCCCACGGCCAACCTCCGGGTTGATGGTCGCAAAGCCCTTCCAGGACTTGGTGTCTACGCCGCCTGGGCACAGCTGGACGGTGTCGGCGAGAAACTGGCTGCAGTGATGAACCTGGGTCCGCAACCCACCGTCGATCCCAATTCCGCCTCCGCGGTTGAGGTACACCTGCTTGATCGCAGCATCGAACTTGAAGGCCGCAATCTGTCGGTGGAACCGCTGAAGAGATTGCGAGGCCAGAGCAAATTCAATGGACTCGAAGAACTCAGCGCCCAGATCAGCCGTGATGCCGATCTGGGACGCAAAATTCTGCTGGAAGACAGTCAGTAGGAAGACAGTCAGGCGGCACTCGGATAGGCGTTGACCAAGCCCCAGATAATGAAAACGCCGATCCCTCCCAAGAGGACAATGCCCCAGACCAGAACGTGCATGGTGCTCTCGGTACCACCGTTCTCCATGGGGGGGAGGATGACGAACCCCCACAGGCTGCCATGAATCCGATGGGTTACGAGGGTTCTCCCGACAAACGTGTGGCACGACTGATCGACGCCAACCTGGACCGCGCCAGGGAGGGGTTGCGTGTTGTGGAGGACTGGTGCCGCTTTGGTCTGGAGCGGGACGATCTGGTGATTCGTCTCAAAGACTGGAGACAGCGCCTCGGCCGGTTGCACAGGGATTTTTACAAGCAGGCTCGCTCCACCGCCACCGACACAGCAGCCGGTCTTGAGCACCCGGCACAACAGGATCGCCACAACCCGGAACAGGTGGTGGCTGCGAACTGCGGCCGGGTGCAGGAAGCGCTTCGGGTTCTTGAGGAATACGGCCGGTCTGACGATGGCGCCCTGGCATCGGAAGCCGCTTCAATCCGTTATGGGCTTTATGACCTCGAAGTCAGCTGCCTGAATGCCAGCGCAGGTTTTCGTCGACGGGATCGACTCGAAAACTGTCATCTCTGTCTGATCACCAGCCCGGCAGATGATCTGTTCGAGCGGGTGAAGAGTGCCTTGAGCACTGGCGTGGACATGGTTCAGTACCGCTCTAAAGACGCCGATGACCGGGTTCGCTTCAGAGAAGCGAAGGCACTCAGAACGCTTTGTCACGACAAGGGAGTGCTGCTAATCATCAATGACCGCATCGACCTGGCGATGGCAGTGGATGCGGATGGAGTGCATCT
>NYUU01000014.1 GCA_002684175.1 Synechococcus sp. CPC35 | reverse complement strand
GAGCTCTTCGATGCCGCTGCCCTGACGTCCGACCAGGACACCGGGACGGGCGGTCTTGAGTTCCACCTCAAGCTGGTCGGCCTTGCGGGCGATCAGCACATGGCTGATGCCGGCGGAGCCATATTTCTTGTGGATGAACTTGCGGATCCGGTCATCTTCCTGGAGGAGAGCCGGATAACTCTTGCTGGAGGCGTACCAGCGTGACCGGTGTTCCTGGGTGATCCCCAGGCGCAGACCGGTTGGGTTGATTTTGTGTCCCATTGGGTCGGAGGGCTCGGGGGTTAGGAATCGGTCTGAGCCGACACACCAATACTGATGTGGCAGGTCTGCTTCTTGATCTGGTAGGCCCGGCCTTGAGCTCGGGGCCTGTAACGCTTCATGGAGGGACCCATGTCGGCGCTGGCACTGGCGATGACCAGTGACGCAGGATCAAGGCCGAGGTTGTGTTCGGCATTGGCCACAGCCGACCGAAGCACCTTGGTGATCGGGCCGGTGGAGCGGTAGGGCATGAACTCGAGCATGATCAGGGCATCGCGATAGGTGCGACCCCGGATCTGGTCGAGCACACGACGCACCTTCGAAACGGAGCCGCGGATGAAGCGTCCGTGTGCCTGGGCGGTTGTGGTTGCCGTGGTAGTAGACGAAGTCATGGTCTCAGCGGCCTCCTTTCTTGTCTTTGATGTGGCCCTTGAACGTGCGGGTCGGAGCGAACTCTCCCAGCTTGTGACCCACCATCTGCTCGGTGATGAACACCGGAACATGGGTGCGGCCGTTGTGAACCGCGATCGTGTGGCCGATCATCATCGGCAGGATCGTGGAAGCCCTTGACCAGGTCTTGATCACGGACTTGTCGTCGTTGTCGTTCTGCTTTTCAACCTTGCGAAGCAGGCTGTCGGCAATAAACGGGCCTTTTTTGAGTGAACGTCCCATAGCGGTTTAAGCAAGCGGCAAATCGATGGTTGTCATCAGGAATCGCGACCACCACGGCTCCGCTTGGAGGTCTTGCGACGCTTCCGGAGCACGTATTGGTTGCTGGGCTTGTTCCGCTTGCGGGTTTTGAGACCCAGGGCGGGTTTTCCCCATGGGGTCACGGGACCGGACCGTCCGATGGGTGCTCGGCCCTCACCACCACCGTGGGGGTGATCGCAGGGGTTCATCACACTGCCTCTGACCTGAGGNCGTCGACCCAGCCAACGGCGCCGACCGGCTTTGCCCAGGCTCGTGTTGCGGACCTCGGCGTTGCCCACTTCNCCGAGTGTGGCGTAGCACTCGCGGCGAACCAGACGAACCTCGGTGGAGGGCAGCTTGAGGGCCACATAATCACCTTCCTTGGCCATCACCTGNGCGCTGGCACCGGCGGTTCGGACNAACTGTCCACCACGTCCGGCATAGAGCTCGACACAGTGAACGCTGGACCCCAGNGGGACTGCCGAAAGCGGCATGGCGTTGCCGTTCTCGATCGGNGACTCGGGACCGGAGACCACGGTCTGACCGATCTGAACGCCNGCGGGGGCGAGGATGTAGCGCTTCTCNCCGTCTGNATAGAACAGCAGTGCGAGGCGNGCGTTGCGATGGGGGTCGTAGTGGATNGCTGCGACCTTGGCGGTCACGCCGTGCTTGTTTCGGCGGAAGTCCACCAGGCGGTACTGGCGTTTGTGGCCACCGCCGCGATGACGGCAGGTGATCACNCCGCGGTTGTTGCGGCCCTTGCGGCGGTGTTTGGACACCACCAGGCTGCGTTCCGGCTTGCGACCGGTGACTTCACTGAAGTCAGTGACCACCCGGGTGCGGGTTCCGGGGGTGTAGGGGCGGAAATTACGGATTGCCATAACGATTGATCCTCCTCAGGACTCAGGGAAGAGTTGGATCGNGTTGCCCTCCGCCAGGCGCACCACGGCTTTCTTCACCTGAGCGCGCTTGCCGGCGAAGCGACCCATCCGACGGCTGCGTCGCGGAGGGTTCATGGTGCTGATGCCGGTGACCTTCACATCGAAGAGCTGCTCGATGGCAGCTTTGATNTCCGGCTTGGCGGCGCGGGGGTCCACCTCGAANGTGTACTGGTTCAACTCAAGGGCTCGGGTGGCCTTCTCGGTGATCAACGGCCGGCGGATCACATCCGCCAGTCGTCCCTGGAAACGTTCAGTCATCGCCGTAGACCTCCTGGATGGTTGCGAGAGCCTCCTCGCCCAGCACCANGGAATTGGCGTGGAGCAGGTCGAAGACATTGAGTTGATCGGCGGCAATCAACTTGACCTTCTCGAGGTTGCGTACGGAGCGACGCACGACATCGGAAGGGCTGGTCAGCACGATCAGCACCTTGGCGTCNGCTGCGATGCCCAGACGACCGAGNGCTTCAGTGATCTCGCGGGTTTTTGGAGCCTCGAGCGANGTGGCGAAGCCCTTGACCACGGTGACGTCGTCCAGNCGGGCCATNAGCGCTGTGCGCAGGGCCAGACGACGTTCCTTGCGGTTCATCGCAAGGTTGTAGGAGCGGGGCTTCGGTCCGAAGACGATTCCCCCACCGGGACGAAGGGGCGTGCGGATCGATCCCTGTCGGGCACGACCGGTTCCTTTCTGCTTGTANGGCTTGCGNCCGCCACCGCGAACTTCCGAACGGGTGAGAGTGCTTGCGGTGCCCTGACGCGCATGAGCCTGCTGTCGCAGCACGGCACGATGCATNAGATCCACAGCACTGGTCTCCTTGGCCACTTTCAGGTCAAGGCTTGCCTCGCCGGCTTCCTTNCCCTGCCAGTCACGAACGACACAGCTGGCCATCACTTACCTCCTTTTGCGGGCTTGGCACCCACACGNACGGCCGGGCGGATATTGAGCAGNGCTCCTGGTTTGCCNGGNACGGATCCCTTCACCACGAGCAGGTTGCGATCNTTGTCGATCTTGAGAATGGTCAACCCTCGGGTGGTGATTTNCTTGCCGCCGTAGCGACCGGCCATCCGCTTGCCCGGGTAGATNCGCCCGGGAGTGGTGCCAGCACCANTGGANCCGGGCTCACGATGGTTCTTGGAACCATGGGTCATCGGACCGCGACTGAACCCGTGGCGTTTCTGATATCCGGAGAAACCGCGACCNATGGTGTCGCCGCTCACATCGACNTTCTGNCCGGCTTCGAAGTCACCGACGGTGATGGNTCCACCAAGCTCNAGGCCTTCNACATCNTCNACGCGGTATTCACGNAGATGGCGCAGAAGGCTNTCGCCTGATTTGCCGAGGTGGCCCNNGGCGGGTTTGTTGATCAGTTTCTCGCGGGTGTCGCCGAAACCGATCTGCACCGCGGAGTANCCGTCGGTGTCGTTGNTCTTGANTTGGGTGATGCGGCAGGGACCGGCCTCGATCAAGGTGACGGGGACCGCTCTGCCCTGCTCGTCGAAGAACTGGGACATACCCAATTTCTTCCCGAGAATGCCNATGGACATAGATGGGAGATAACGCCAGCGAGAACAACCANCATCCGGTCACCCGGACGAGGCATGAAAGCTGATGAATGTGACGCAGTCGTGGTTCGAGNCCGNGTCCCCAGAGGNATCCGGACCGAATGGAGCTAGCGAACAAATCAGCTGGGCTGGGACTTGAAGAAACAACAGGTGCTTGATTCAGTTTCCCGACGGAANGATTCCTTGNAACCATGTCCGTTCTGGCCTGGAGATCCTGCGCAATCGCCGGATCTGTTNTGCTCACTGGAGGCCCGGCTAGCGGACGGGCACAGAAAACAGAACNAANAACNAATTTACACCATCAACTGAACCANTCANTTTCTCTCTNTCNGCTGTCAGAATCTTTCAANANTTNTGNTCGTNATGCCCCTGCTTCTCACCGGTCGGGGATTCCGTCGCGATCTCGAAGCCAGTGGCTGTCTTGCCGTTCATGCNCCTCTCGAGGGAGGTGCGGAAACGCGTCTGTTACGCAGGCTTCGAGGNGCCGGTTACCGCACNCGGATCACNTCAGCGCGTGGACTNGGNGATCCNGAAGTCTTCCTGACCCGTAAACACGGCATCCGTCCCCCACATCTCGGTCATCANAGTGTCGGCAGGGGAGCTGCCGTCGGCGANGTTCAGGAGGTGGCCCCGCAGCTTGGTGATCTCTTTATCGGTGATGCGTCTGTGGCCCTCTGGCTGCTGGAAGGGCAGGTNCTGTCCCGCTCTGAATTGCTGTCTCTCTGTGATCTCTGCAAGCGAGAACCGCGACTTCGCATCATCGTGGAGATGGGTGGAGCCCGAAGCCTTCGATGGGAGCCGATGACATCACATCTCAACGGCTAACGCCGGAGCTCGCTCTTGAACAGGGGCGCTGGGTCAAGCTGATCTGCGGCGCCAGCAATCAGGATCTTCCGGCGATCGCCGATCTCTGTGCTGTCTTTGCGGCCGCGGGGGTTCATTGCGTCGATGTCGCTGCTGACCCTGCCGTGGTGCGTGCCGCACGTCTTGGACTCGACTGGGCAGAAGCCCGGTGGGGTTGTCGCCCCTGGCTGATGGTCAGCCTCAGTGACGGGACGGATGCCCATTTCCGCAAGGCGTGGTTTGATCCCGAGCGTTGTCCTGCGGAATGCTCCCGTCCCTGCGAGCGGATCTGTCCGGCTGAAGCGATTCCCTCCGGCGCTGGAATTGATTCACAGCGTTGCTACGGCTGTGGACGTTGCCTTCCGGCTTGCCCTCACGGTCTGATCGAAGAGCAGGACCACAGACTTCCGCCTGATTCGATCGTGGAACTGCTTCTGGCGATCCGTCCGGATGCGGTGGAGATTCACACCGCACCGCTTCACGATCAGGCCTTTTCCACACTTGTTTTCAGTCTGGCGCAGGCTGCGGTTCCGCTTCGGCGTCTCGCGGTCAGCTGTGGTCTTGAAGGTCACGGCGGCGATGAGGCGCAACTGGTTCGTGCCCTGTGGCATCGGCATGGCTGTCTTCGATCAGCTGGTTTTCGTCCCCTCTGGCAGCTCGACGGCAAACCGATGAGCGGTGATGTCGGTCCNGGNACGGCGAGGGCNGCTGTTCGGCTCTGGCGAACCATTCGAGCCAAGGCNCCNCCNGGGCCACTCCAGCTGGCTGGAGGAACGAACGCTTCCACTGTGGAGCTCCTCGAGCCCAGGGAGCGTCCGGCGGGCATNGCCTACGGCGGCNTCGCNCGTCGNNTGATGATGCCCCTGCTCCAGGAGGCACAGCAGCGNGGCTGCNCTCTGCGNGCCTGGCNGGAAGGCTGGGATCAGGCCCTGGCGCTCGCCATTCCTCTTGTGACTCCATGGGTTGATCGCNCCTGCTAGAAGGCAGGGANGAACGCAGCACATGGGCACGCAGCGGGTCACTGACGATCTNGATCGCCTCCTCGCGCTGTTGCCNGAGGCGGTGCAGGTTGAGCTGGCATTCGAGCAANGCCGCCATCAGNTGCTTGANGTTGTGCTTGACCTCGGTCGTGTTCCTGAGGCCCGCTATCCAGGCCGGGCGCTCCCTCTGGGTGAGATCGCNCTCACNCGAGAGGATCTTCATGNAACTGTCGCGCGNCTCGGTCGGTTNGGTGCCGATAACCGCGCNGGGATCGAGCGNACGCTGCATCGCATCAGTGCGATCCGTAATCGACAGGGGGATGTGGTGGGTCTCACCTGTCGTGTCGGTCGTGCAGTCTTCGGCACGGTTGCCATGGTTCGGGACCTCCTNGACGATGGNCNGTCGCTGCTNCTGATGGGTCGTCCNGGCGTGGGNAAAACCACGGCACTGCGNGAAATCGCCAGGGTTCTCGCCGATGAGCTTGAGCGGCGTGTTGTNGTNATTGACACCAGCAATGAAATCGCCGGTGANGGCGATATCCCCCACCCGGCCATCGGACGNGCCCGGAGGATGCAGGTCGCCCNTCCTGAACAGCAGCATCAGGTGATGATCGAGGCGGTGGAGAACCACATGCCAGAGGTCATCGTNATNGATGAGATCGGCACGGAGCTTGAGGCNCAGGCAGCGCGCACCATNGCCGAGCGTGGGGTGATGCTGGTCGCCACAGCCCATGGCAATGCCCTNGCCAATCTGATCAAGAATCCNACTCTCNGCGACCTNGTGGGAGGGATCCAGTCCGTCACCCTCGGTGATGATGAGGCNCGCCGGCGACGCAGCCAGAAGACTGTGCTGGAGCGGGCTGCGGAGCCNACCTTCCCTNTCGCCGTNGAGATGCANCGGCGTGATCGCTGGGCGGTTCACACCGATGTGGCCGCGACCGTGGATCTGTTNTTACGTGGGCAGAGNCCAAGGGTGCAGGAAAGAGAGCTCACCGCCGAGGGCCAGGTGCAGCTTGTCGACCCTCCTNTCCAGAAGGGACCTNTNCGCCGGCCNTCTCTGGCTGTCGTGGCATCACCGCCCAGCATCAAATCCCCCGAAGCTGTTTTGGAGCAGCCGGCTGAANAGACGCAGNAGCGNAGTGNGGATCTGCAGNTTCGCTGNTGNGGAATCACAACGNGGTTGGTGGATGAGGTGATCCGCAGCCATCGCTGGCCTGTAANGGTCGTTGAGGATCTNGACGATGCNGATGTCGTTCTGAGCATCCGGCAGGGTCTGGGCCATGACCCTGCNCTCCGTCGTCAGGCCAGGGATCTGCGCATTCCCATTCTGGTGATCAAGGCCGACACGCTGTCTCAGATCAGTCGCGCACTTGAGCGGTTGCTCAGTCGCAGGCCTGAATCAANAGTGCCTGAATCCTCACCATCGGANCTGCAGGCACGGGATGACGAGCTGGCTGGCCTTGAGGAGTGCCGTCTGGCGGTCGAGCAGGTGGTGATGCCCCAGGGNCGACCAGTGGAGCTGTTGCCACGAACGGAACGTGTGCGNCGAATGCAGGAGGATCTTGTCAGTCGNTACCGGTTGCGCAGCGANGAATTCGGTGANGCGGAACGNTGCCGTTTGCGNGTGTTCCCCCCCTGAATNTCNNNCGCNAANCTGCGGGGTGGATTGACGAAGGTGAGGCTGTTGTGGCTAACTATTCATACGCCTATNTTCTGCAAAAGCAGAATNAATTGGCTTATTGGGCCGTCGCCAAGCGGTAAGGCAGCGGGTTTTGGTCTCGCCATTCCTAGGTTCGAATCCTAGCGGCCCAGTTTTTNCGTNATGTCGGTTCACCCTCTTCTCGTCTTCGATTTCGATGGTGTNATCGTCGACGGCATGGCGGAGTACTGGTGGAGTGCATGNNATGCNAGTCGCCTCCTCGGNGCTGCTCCTTCAGGGCTTCANNCTGACGATGTCCCTGATGTTTTTCGCCTGCTCCGTCCCTGGGTCCANCACGGCTGGGAAATGGTNCTTCTTGCAGCGGAGGCGTCTCAGCTGAGTCCNGGGGACTGGATGTCGGANTACTCCNCTNAGCAGCGTCGCGCCATGGATCGTCGCGGTTGGAGACCGGAGTCTCTTCAGCAGGCTCTGGATCAGATCCGTCGCGATGCNGTCCAATCCGANCGCAGCGCCTGGCTTGGNCTGCACAGGCCTTATCCCGGTNTGGTGGACCGTCTGCAGAGACTCGATGAGGAGGATGCCGACTGGGCTGTGTTGACAACCAAGACCGCCTCCTTCACCGCGGATCTCCTGGCCGGCTTTGAACTCAAGCCATGGTGCCTGCTCGGCAGGGAGGCCGGGGCGAAACCTGACGTTCTGCTTCGCCTGCAGGGGGAGCGTCCGCTGCGTGCCTTCGTCGAGGATCGTCGTGCCACGCTCGAAGCCGTGCAGTCGACACCGGGTCTCGAGGATCTTTCCTGTCTTCTGGTGAGCTGGGGCTATCTAAGACCGAAGGATCGTGAGAACCTGCCCCCGGGTCTTCAGCTGATGGATCCAGCTCTTCTGGCGTTACCACTGGCGCAGTGGCCCTGATTCGTTAGGGTACGCCTGTACTATTTGAGACGATTTGCCGCTTCCGTGGCATTGGATCTCTCGTTCCTTACTTTCAGGTTGTTCCAATGCCCGCTGACATGAAATCCACCGCTCCAGGTTCCGACTCACGTGCTTCCGGTGAGCGTGACAAGGCCTTGAATCTGGTNCTNGGACAGATCGAGCGCAACTTCGGCAAGGGTTCGATCATGCGCCTGGGCGATGCCTCNAGGATGCGGGTTGAGACCATCTCCACCGGTGCTCTCACCCTCGATCTCGCGCTCGGTGGGGGATATCCGAAAGGTCGGGTGGTCGAGATCTACGGACCTGAGAGTTCCGGTAAGACCACTCTCACCCTTCACGCCATTGCCGAGGTGCAGAAGCGTGGAGGTGTGGCGGCTTTCGTGGATGCAGAGCATGCCCTTGATCCTGTCTATGCCGCGTCGCTCGGGGTGGACATCGAGAACCTGCTGGTTTCACAGCCGGATACCGGTGAGATGGCGCTTGAGATCGTTGACCAGCTGGTGCGTTCGGCCGCAGTGGATATTGTGGTTATCGATTCGGTGGCAGCCCTGACCCCCCGCTCTGAGATCGAGGGCGAGATGGGAGACCTCTCCGTCGGTAGCCAGGCTCGTTTGATGAGCCAGGCCATGCGCAAGATCACAGGCAACATCGGCAAATCCGGCTGCACGGTGATCTTCCTGAACCAGCTGCGCCTGAAGATCGGAGTGACCTACGGCAACCCTGAGACCACCACAGGAGGAAATGCACTCAAGTTTTATGCTTCCGTCCGTCTGGACATTCGCAGAATTCAGACGCTGAAAAAAGGAACGGAGGAATTCGGGATACGGGCAAAGGTCAAGGTGGCCAAAAACAAGGTGGCACCTCCATTCCGCATTGCCGAATTCGATATCCTTTTCGGCCGCGGCATCAGCACCCTGGGTTGCTTGCTGGACCTGGCCGAGGAGACCGGCGTGGTCGTTCGTAAGGGTGCCTGGTACAGCTACGAGGGCGACAACATCGGCCAAGGGAGGGACAACACCATCACCTGGATGGAAGAGAACGCTGAAACCGCTTCCACGATTGAGCGGCTGGTGCGACAGAAGCTCACGGAGGGCTCGGAGGTCACCTCCAATTCGATGCGNCCCCTGGCTTCTGCAGCNCGTTCCGCTGCAGATAAGGATGCCGCCAAAAGTTCAGGNGGAAAGGAGAAACAGGCTGATCTGGCAGCCTGATTGNAGTTCAGTGGGTCAGTGCGCCTTGGTGGCGTGACTGGCCCTCNCGNNCAAGATCGGCCATGCGTTGCANTTCCTGAATCGCTTCGGCCCCTTCCAGTTTCACCAGCTCGCGNCCGTTNCNGGATTCAACCCAGCTGATTCCGAAGTCAGACACNANAAATCGGACCATGTGTNCGTCCCCGATATCNGCAACGAAGGATGCTCCTCGNNGNTCNTTNCCNTCATCACAGNANTAACANCTGGCGCTGATATNNNAAGCCTGAAGGCTNNCNGCNANGGCNTGAAGACTCNTNACAAGATCCTGAACGACNGATCTGTAGTNNTCGGCCAGTCGNGGAAACATTCANNAAGTNCANNTNCCGAGAGNCTAANGGTTCNCTNTTGNTNTCAGCGATCNNNNGTGTGCCGGATCGCTGACGANCTNTNGAATCNAGGGAGTTCAGGGAGTGTCGGCAAGGGTCCACCAGCCTGCAGCGGGACCGATGAAACGCACNGTGAGCCANAACAGAANCATCGCTCCGATACCGATCCAGGCACCACGGGTGGTGGTGGAAACAAACGCTNTGGTTTGCTGTTGTGTCAGGGGTAACCAGGAAACGATTCTTGGAGATGTGTCCTTTGATTGNACCNCGNCCTTGGACTGACGCGGGGGAAGCCCCTGCGATGCCCGGCGACGTGCTTCTCCCATGGACNCAGCAANCCAGCTNACAGGTTANGGCTGACTCAATCCGGCAACAGTCGCTGCAGTGGNATCCATGGATTCAGACGCTGCAGAATCTGATCTCCCCAGGCNCGGCCGCGCAGACGNCCGTCGAGAATCGCCAGGCGACCTCCGGCCTGGCGCAACGGTGCNANGGCCGGGGGAATCATGCAGAGCGCTTCGGGCAGCAANAGCACACGAAACCAATCNTCGCCTCGNGACTTCAAGCGTTCCACTCTTGTTGCTGTCAGTGGTGAGCTGACGCTGGCCAGGGGCAGCAAACCCACAATGATCTGCTCCGGAGCCGGAAGCTGTTCNTNGTTCTCCAGCCACCANGTCCAGCTGCAGCTGATCACGCCNTTCCCCTCCGGNGCTGTGCATTCCTCAACAACACGTCGACCGAATTCGGCTGCGAGAGCGCTGGTGAGCTGTCGCCTCANAGATGGATCATCCAGCAACACAATCGTCAGTCCGGTTCNNCCGAGAATCAACCTNCGGCTCTGTTCCAGCAGATGTTGTGAATAGATCTCCGTATTCGGAAGGGGCTGACGGCGGGGGGCAAACAACGGAAGCGGCTCCTGCAGCTCCTGNTCGCGAAANCTTGCTGTGACCTGAACNTCNACNCCCGCCATCCGCAGCTCTTCGTCNAGTCGCGTGATCTCCCCGCTGCTGCTGAGCATCAGAAGGGGGNNANGNNTGAANAGGNCGCCCAGCAGTTCNAGAGGCTCCAGAGGTGCCAGATGCCAGATCCACTGGAGCATGCCGTGGTTCAGCTCAGCCCATTCAGCCCAGTNGTTGAGGTCGGTCGCCAACAGTTCCGCCCATGGAGACGGGCAGGGGGCGATCAGCCGAAGNAGATCNCTGAGGGTCTGGGAGGCAGCACCCTCAAGCCGCATNNNAGCGTCGACTCTCGTGGCATTGGAGAACAACTGACGTGTGAGACGCTCATGGAGTTCAATCAGTGCCGATTCAGCNTGCGGATGAGANAGNCGCAGGNTCTCCCAGTCANCGGGNTGGATCCTGACGGACAGGCTTTTTCTCAGCTGATGACTCAGCTGGTCCACATCCGGAAGGATCAANTGGCGCTGCCCGAGTTGNTCGGTTTTGAAGGCCGTGACCAGTTCCGTGGTGTCCATCAGCCAGAGTTGNTCTCCNGGTGGACGCNGACTGCCCTGCCAGCAGGGCAGTCGNAGNCCNTGTCTCTGCAGTCGGGGCAGTTCAACCTGGAGCAGCCTTCGACGTTGCGCCGCCGTGATCACCAGCGCTGCNGTTCCAGGGGTGAGACAGAGNGGTACAAGCAGTCCCAGCCACCAGCGTTCACGGCTGCAGGGTGGAAGCTGCAGAAGGGTGTTGTCCCTGCGTCTGAGNCTCCTGGCCACCAGCCTGCTGAGGGTGAGATGGTGCGGCCAGTCCGCATCACTGTCCCTCAGCAGGGTTTTCAGCTGTTCGTGGGACTGGGCTTCCAGCATCGAAAGACCCTACGCATGGTTGCGGCCATGAGCGGNTCAGCGCGATCCATCGATCAACATGGNGTTACGAGACAGCCGAACCGATGACGGGTGAAGCAGGACGTGTCGGCATCGTGGGNTTAGGCCTGATCGGAGGNTCCCTCGGCCTTGATCTGCAGGCGCGAGGTTGGCANGTTCAGGGTNTGGTGCATCGTCNGTCCACTCGGGAAAGGGCCNTGACCCGTTCTCTTGCNACAGNGGTGAGNACGGATCCCGCCTCTCTTTCTGACTGTGATCTGGTGATCCTGGCCTTGCCGATTCCCCTNTTGCTGAATCCGGATCCTGCTCTGGTGGCGGCCCTGCCNGAGCAGGCGGTGGTNACNGATGTTGGTTCGGTGAAGCAGCCTGTTCTCGATGCCTGGAAAGACCGCCATCCGCGNTTNGTNGCCAGTCACCCCATGGCGGGAACGGCATCAGCNGGAGTGGAGGCCGGCCTTNCNGACCTGTTCCGTGGNCGGCCGTGGATTGCNACCCCTGATGCGGCCACAGACNCGACGGCGGTCNACGTGGTTCGCGATTTGGCTGTCAGCCTCGGAAGCCAGTGGCTGACNGCATCGGCTGTNCAGCACGATCAGGCTGTCGCCCTGATCTCCCATATGCCNGTGNTCGTGAGTGCGGCANTGCTCTCCGCTGTTGGTGGAGANCGTGATNCTGCAGTCCGGAGGCTGGCGATGACNCTGGCGTCGAGCGGATTCGCCGACACATCCCGGGTGGGCGGAGGCAACCCTGATCTCGGGGTGGCGATGGCTTCGAGCAATCGCGACGCCGTGATGCGCGGTCTTGCTGCCTATCGCTGGAGTCTCGAACAGCTTGAGGATGCCGTGCTGCAGGAGAACTGGTCGCAGCTTCAGGTCGAACTGGAACGCACCAGATCCCTGCGCCCCATGTTCCTTTCGACCTCGGATGATCTCAGCCCCTGAAGCTCAGATCCGTCTTCCGGCCTGCCATCAGCTGTCGGCAGGCGTTCAGGGCGGAAAGACTCACACCGGCCGTTCCTTCTCCGGGATGAAGGCTGTCACCGCAAAGCCACAGGCCCGGCAACGGGGTGCGGCTCGCCAGACCGAATGGCCCGAAATGGTCTGGATGCTGTCCGAGCCCTCCAACCATCCCCCCGGGCCGACCGGTCCATCCCGCGAATCCCCGAGGTGTCGCCATCTCGCTGTGCAGCCAGTCTTCGGGCTGCAGACCAAGCCATTCACTCAGATCCGCCTTGATCGACTGATGCAGATCTCGTTTTTGAATCCTGTAGGGAGCTTCGTTCAGCTGACACCAGTTCCCTCTTGGCGTGAACATGCTGGCGATCAGTGTTGCCTGACCGGCGGGAGCTCTTCCATCTCCATCGCGGCTGATCGAAACGAATAGGGAGCCCGGCTGCTCGCCTCCGCTCTGAATGTGCCCCGGGCATCCGTTTGGCAAGGCCTTGCGTCGGATCGCTCCGTAGAGCACCACTGCCCCGCTGGGTTCAGGCAAATTCTCCAGGCGTTGCCGGTATCCATTCGGCAACTGTTCCCCAGGCATCAGCTCGAGAAGACACTGCGGCGGCAGGCTGCAAATCAGCTCATCCGCGCTCAGTTGAATCGTCTTTCCCGCATTGTCCTGAACCTTCACCGTCCAACCCGCAGCATTCCGCTGCAGCTGCAGCGCGCGATGTCGCAGTTTCAACCGACCACCATCCCGTTCAATCGCCTGCACCAGAAGATTGCTCAGCTCCTGCATGGAACCGTCTAGATGCCAGAGCCCCAGAGGAGCCTGCGCCATCTGCAGCACAGTCGCTCCATACAACGCTGCCGTCCGGTCTGCAGGCTCCTGGGAGTAAAGCTTGAGCTGTAGATCCAGGAACCGTCGCAGACGTCTGTCATCCCCGCAGCCGCAGAGCCGCTGCAGATCGGCGATCGTCAGCTTTGTCGCCAGTCCTGAGAGAGCGGTGGCCGGTCGGATTGCACCCAGGAGTGAGCGCAGATCCCAGAGTGACCGCGGGGTGACGATCGGGTCCCGACCCGCGAAGGCCCAGTTGCTCGTATGAATGCGGCTGCAAAGGGCCCAGAACCTTTCGCTGCCAGGGAACTGTCGCCTCCGTTCCTGATCCCAGCGCTCCGGTTGATGCCAGAGGCTGATGGGGGGTGACCCGTCCCTGAGGTCAACGACGCATCCAGGATCGAGGATCTCGGCCGCAGGGAGCGGCAGCCCGAGGCGTCTCTGAAGACGTTCGTGGCTGCCTCCGGGCTCCAGCCCCGCGACNTGTGTGGCACCCACATCGAACACCCATGGACCTCGCGAAAAGGTNCCCGCGCAGCCACCGGNTTGNNGATGGGCCTCCAGCANCGTGACATCCACTCCATCCCTGGCCAGCANGGCGGCTGATGTGAGTCCGGCGATGCCACCTCCGATCACGATCACGCTGGAGTGGTCCAAGTCCCTATCGAAAATCAGTTCATGCTGGCAAGTGCAATGCCTACTCGGGGATGAAAGCTGGTCTCAGGGCTGATCTGGTGGCGGCAGAAGGGCCACTGGCCGGTGTCGATCTGGTTGGGGTGTCTCCAGTGGGTGGCGGTTGCATCCATCAGGCATGGCGGCTCGACCTGAATGATGGGCGCCGTCTGTTCGCCAAAAGCGGTGGGGTGGAAGCGATGCCCCTGTTTGAGGTGGAGGCGGATGCCCTGCGGGCTCTTCACGAGGTCGCTGATCCTGAACTGCTTGTGGTCCCCAGCCCCATCGCTCTCTGTGAGCTTTCTCACGGTTCAGTTCTTCTCCTTCCCTGGCTGGAGCTCAGTGGAGCCGATCAGAGTGCTCTCGGCCGTGGTCTGGCGTTGCTTCATCAGGCCTCGATGCACGATGGTCCCGCTCGTTATGGCTGGCATCGAGACGGATACATCGGAGCTGGGCCGCAGCCGGGAGGATGGCGCGAACGCTGGGGAGAGGCTTTTGTAGAGCTTCGACTGCGGCCTCAGCTGAAGCTGTTCAGTGGTCGTGGTTTTGATGCCGACGCCCAGCAGAGATTGCTTTGCAACATTGCCGATCATCTTGACCAGGATGATGTGGCTCCTTCACTTGTTCATGGTGATCTCTGGGGTGGAAATGCCGGAACCCTGGCCGACGGCCGTGGCTGCCTTTATGACCCAGCCAGCTGGTGGGCTGACCGTGAGGTTGATCTCGCCATGACAACACTGTTTGGTGGATTCAGCAGCAGCTTCTTTGCGGCTTACAAATCAGTCATTCCTGATCGTCCGGGAGCTGAAGGTCGTGTTGAGATCTACAACCTGTATCACCTGCTGAATCACGCCAATCTGTTCGGTGGTGGATATGTCAACCAGTCAATATCACGTCTGCGGAGTCTGAGTCGTCGGCTGATTTGAACTGTTCAGCCCAGGTATTCCTGCCGAAGAGTCTGGATTCTCTGGATCAGGGAGGTGCGTTTCTCGCTGGTGGCGAGATTCTTCCAGCCCCACTGGCCGACAACCACCACACCGAGCAGTTCCAGCAGGCCTGGAATGATCGGCAGGAGATTGATCGTGTCGAGGATCCCTTTGATCAGGATCTGGATGATGATGACGGCGGCAAAAATCCCGACGATTTTGCTGATGCGTCCCATCTGATTCCAGTCCACCTGGTCCAGAGTTTCATTCACCTTGCCCAGAACTTCGCTGTAACGCTCTGCGAAGGATGTGTTTTGCGCATCAGCATCAGCTGTCTGCTGCGAGGACGAACCCTCGGACCCGACAACACCCTTTGACTGATCGGAGATTTCGTTCATGGAGCAACCGTACAAGGTTTCTGGATCACCAGAGGGTATCGATATGTCGCTTGATCCGCCATCGCTAATGGCTATCGATTTATGACCTTGACAGAAGCTTCAACGATTCGGAAGGGGCATTTTATCCAGGAGAATGATGTGCTCTACTTATCAGTCGTATTTTGAATGATAAGCAGTGGGCGGCTTGTTGGGCCTAGCCAAGCTGCTATGTCTGGCAGGTGAGCATGGATGGGGCGACTCGAGCGTTGATCCCGGTGGTTGCTTGGGTCGTCTTATCAATGGAAGTCCAATTGTGGGCAAGATATGAGCATACTTTTTTGTTGAGAGATATCATTTCTACAAGAACCGCATCAGGTTTCTAGATATCTAGAGGTATCGATATGTTGTTTGATCCACCATCAGTCCTGATAATGGATTTGCGTCTTCGAACCCAACTTCAACAATCACTTAATGCAGTTTATCCAGAAGAAGGATGTGCTCTTATTATCGGACATCGTTTAAATGTTAAACAATGGTTGGTTGATTGGATCTGGCCATGCTGCAACGTCTGGCAAAAAAACGACAGTGAGATGTTTTCAGATTTGGATCACACTGATGAATTCGGTGTTGTCGCAGGCCGACGTACAAGGTTCGCAGTTGACCCACGTGAGCAATTAGCTGCACAAATCTGGGCAAGACATCAGCAAATGTCGATCTTTGGTGTGGCACACTCACATCCAAATGGAGAGGCAACTCCTTCTCGCTACGATCTTGATTGGGGCTTGGTCGATAGCATCTTTTTAATTCAGTCTAAAGACGGTCATCAGAGGGCCTGGTGGTTAGATCAGAATAGAGATGTTGTTGAGATTTTGATATGCCAAGACGTTTCATCATTTCAGTGAGGCAAACTAAAATCTAATCAAAATTCTCAGAATCAGGTTTTGTACCAAGTATGAATTCACCAACAGACGATCCAACCTCATGAATTGAACCATTCTTGGCGGCATCTTCAAAAGTCTTGCTGTTTCCAACTCCCAGAGCGCATGCAGCGAGTCCTAAAGCTGTTGATACAAGATAAAGCTGTTGATAAATAACCCCGACATGTTTAAGAATTAGTGAATAGACGATTCCCTGATATTTCCATGCCAATCTCTCATATCTGCATGCTAGTGTGATTAGAATGTCAGGATGTTTTGTTAATTTTGCTGCACATGCAGCATCTGATAAAAGTTGAATGCAAGATTGATCTCTACATTTAATCATTTCTAGGCAGTGTTCTGCAGCGTTGTAATGGTACAAACCACTTTCTATGTCATCGCAGCGATTAATTGTGAGATAGATTTCAATTTCATGTATTCCTCCGCCGCTTGGAACAGGACGCTTTGTTATTTCGAAGACGGTTTTATGTTTGCCAGTCGATTGAACTTTGTCCCTGCTTTTTATATGTAAAACAAACCATAATAGTAGGCTGAGTTGTTGTAATGATAAAGGCTGGCTTCCAAATTCGTGGTAACTTTTTCTTCTCAAAATAACGTCAAAAAAT
>NYUU01000013.1 GCA_002684175.1 Synechococcus sp. CPC35 | reverse complement strand
GATCCTGCTCGTTACTGGAAGGGCACGATTCCTCAGGTGACCGTGCTCAATGCAGATGGTCAGGTGGTTTTCGATCGTGATGGGCAGGTCCCCCTCGCCTCGATCAATGCAGCGATCAGTGGGGCCACAGGTCTCCCGGCTCCGGATTTCAGCGAGATCGACCAGGAAGGCAGCTTCAACGAGGTGAACGTTGAGGTGAATGCCAGCTGATCCTGCACCGGCAGCGGCGCTTACGCTGCCGGCCAGTGTTCCCGGTTGCTCAGCCGGTTCATCCTCTTGTCACTGCTGATCGCTCCCCTGGCCCTCGGCCTGACTGTGGCCTGGCTGGAGCTCCGGCATCGGTTGCGGCCCTCATCGCCTCTGCGCATGACCCCTCTGGACTGGCGGGTGAATGACCTTGGAGATCGGCTGCAGGTTGAAGGCCTGCTTGAAATCAGCAACCCCCATCCTCGGATGGAGATCTTCGTTCCGGAGCTGCGGGTGGAACCGGTGCTGCTGGGCAGATCCGACCCCTCTTCGCTGCGGATCAGCACCAGGATCACAGCCGAGCATCCCGATGAGCCGACCCGTGCAGATGGTTACTGGGCTGCCTATATCGTCAAGGGTCACAAGACCACTCGAGCTCGGGTCACGATCGAGATTGAGGGTGCATCGCCACTCGAGCGGATTGACAGCCTCTGGGTTGATGCGCACTGGGTGAATTACGGACCCTTTGGGCGCCTGCAGCGACGTCAAGGGGTGCTGGTTCCACTGAAGCGACCCGAGCCCTTGAACTCCCAGCAGGCGACTTTTCTGAAGGGTGATGGTTGTGAAGTGCTGGCGTTGGGGACGCACCTTCTCGGTCCCCTGGACGATCCCATTGAGGTGCTTCGCACCTATGCCAGCGATCTGCTTCAACCCGGAGACGTGCTCACCATCGGTGAAACTCCTGTCGCAGTCATCCAGGGACGTTATCGCCATCCCAGCGAGGTCCATCCTGGCAAGGTGGCCCGGCTGGTGTGTCGGGTCTTTCATCCGACCAGCAGTCTCGCCACGGCATGCGGGATGCAGACGCTGATCGATCTGGTCGGACCCACGAGGGTGATTGTTGCCTGGCTTGGGGGCCTGCTGCTGAAGCTTGTCGGTCTTCCCGGGGGTTTCTATCGACTGGCCGGTGATCAGGCCCGCCTGATCGATGACATCACCGGCACGACTCCTCCCTATGACCAGACCATCGTTCTGGGACCCCAGCATTCGGAAGCCTTCTGTCGCCGTGCTGCCGCTGAACTCGGTGTTGACGTGGCCATCGTCGATGTCAACGATCTTGGACGGGTGAAGGTCCTCGCCTCAAGTCCCGGGTGTGATGAAGCACTTCTGGAGACGGCACTGAAGCCCAATCCCGCCGGTAATGCGAACCAGCGCACGCCCCTTGTTCTGGTTCGCCCAGTCCTGAGATGAGAGATACATTGTGATCAGGTTGCAGATGGAGGTCAGCCATGGATGAAACAGGCCAGCGATCTCTGCGCATCGAGTCGCTGAATCCCACTCATCTGGCCCGCTGGCCCGATCTCATCAACGGCGATAATCTGCCCCGTTTTCAGGAGTTTCTCTTTGGAGACTGGCTCTCCCGTTTTGAGCAGCGTTTTCCGGATCTGATTCCCAGCCGTTCCCCACGTTGTCTTGTTGCCGTTGAAGCTGATCGAGTCGTGGCGTCCGTTGTGGCCAGGCCTTTCAACAGGCGCGGCAGTTGCTGGACGCTGCAGCTGCCGGAGCAGCTCGATACCGATTGCTCCCACAGCCTGAGAACCATTCAGCAGGCCCTTTTGCAGCAGGCTCTGCAGCGGGGAGCTCTGCAGGTCTGCAGCTGGGTGATCCGATGCACCACCACTGATGCCGACGCCATCGCCCTGATGCGTGAGCTCGGGTTTCAGCCCTTGCGTGCCTATCAGCAATGGCTGCCCCCGAAGTCCGTGGCCAGACATGCAACTCCGCCACTTCCCGGTGCGCTGCAGTGGGCGGCTCTCAACCGACGCAACGCTCAGTTGCTCTGGCCCATCGAACAGGGAGGCAGTTTCAGCCATCTTCGTCAGATCACCGCTCTTCACTGGATTGATCTCTTTGATCGCAAAGGTTCAGGTTGCGGCGTGCTGATGGAGGGCGATGCCGTTCTCGCTGGTTGTCTTCGGCTGCCTGAGGGAGGACGAAGGGAAACCTTTGAACTGCTTCGCGATCTCGCCTGGGATCCGCGACTCGATCAGGCGCTGCCGTGGGTGCTCGCGCGAATTCATCAGCAGGGGCGTCCTTCGTCTCTGCTCACCGCTCTGGATGATGATCCCCTCAGCCGTGTGCTCGACGCTGAAGGCTGGAAAAAGGGCGATGAACAGCTGCTTCTCGGTCGAAGCATGTGGCGGCGTCAGCAGGCTCCCCGCAATCTTCAACTGAGCCGGTCGCTGGATCAGGTGCTTGGCCGACTGCGTCCCCAGGGAACTCCGCTGCCGACACCGACTCTCGGTAGCCGTCGTTGACAGCGCCGATCATTTGTTCTGTTCTCAGTCTTGATGTGGGACGTCGGCGCATCGGTCTTGCGGGTTGCGATCCACTTGGGATCACGGTCACTCCTCTACCTGCCCTGCACCGCAGTCATTACAGCAGTGATCTGCCTCTGCTGCAGGAGCACTGTCAGCGGCGTTCTGTTCAGGGGCTTGTGGTTGGTCTTCCTCTGGATGACGCCGGAGCTCCGACGCAACAGGCAGAGCATTGCCGTCGCTACGGACTGAGGCTGGCTGCGTCGCTGCAGCTTCCCCTGGCCTGGGTCAACGAACACAGCAGTTCCTGGGCTGCAGGGGAACGCCATGGCTTGAATGGTGACCGCAGCGGACGTCTGGACAGTGCGGCTGCCGCTTTGCTGCTTGAGCAGTGGCTGCGCGAGGGGCCGGAGCTCAAACCGGCCCAGTTCATGGCGTCTGGACCAGGCGCCGGGGGCGTCGATGGTGGATCCTGAGCCCAATTCAGATGTGGATGATGGCTGAATCCGGATCCGGCAAGACCAGCGATCACCCGACCCTGCTGGTGCGGGATCGTGAGGGGCTGGATCTGCTCTGTTTTCTGGAGCATCTGATCCCGCTGGATGGACGGGACTACGCCCTTCTCTCTCCCGTCGACACTCCGGTTTCCCTGTTCCGTCTCAGCGATGAGTCAGAGCCTGAACCGATCACCAGCGTGGTCAGCAGCGAACCGATTCTTTCCGTTGCGGATGTGGTCCTTCAGGAACACGATCTGGTTCTTGTCCGTTCCGCGATCACGCTCACCGTCAGCGGCGAGCTTGAGGAGCCGGAGCAGGAGGAGCTCGAAGAGCTGGAAGATGACGACGACCTGGAGGAGGACACTGAAACCTTCGAGCTTCTGGTCAGTTTCATGGTCGATGCCAAGGAGTATGGGCTGTACATTCCTCTCGACCCGTTCCTCGTTCTGGTGCGAATGGTGGACGGACAGGCGGAGCTGCTGAACGACGAGGAACTCGATCGGATCCAGCCCCGCATTGAGGCGGAACTGGAGGAACGCGAATGGCCGGACTGACTGGTCAGCACTGGTTGAAGCCTGACTGGGATCCAGGCCTGACCATTGCTCACCTCCCTCTGTCCCATCTCACGGCGCTGGGAATCAAAGCAGCGGTTCTCGATGTGGATCGCACTCTTCTTCCTGGCCGGGACATCACCCTTCCTGATCCGGTGCGTCTCTGGCTTGCGGATGCCGCCCGAAGCTTCCGCCTGCATCTGCTCAGCAACAATCCATCCTGGACGCGCATCGGGGCTGTGGCGGATCAGCTGGGTGTCAGCTTCACAGCCGCTGCAAGCAAGCCTCGCAGGGGAGCCCTGCGCCGGGTGATGGCAGATCTTGATCTGCCATCAGGCAAGATCGCCATGGTTGGAGATCGTTTGTTCACAGATGTTCTCTGTGGCAATCGTCTCGGTCTCTACACGGTTCTGGTCCATCCTCTGAGAGAGGACGGCAGACCATGCGGCCATGATCGGGTGCAGCGTCTCGAGCGCACAGTTGCCCGTCTGATGGGGGCGCCCACGGCATGACGCTGTGGGTTGTGAAGCTCGGCACCAGCCTGCTGCGTGGTGACACGGCTGCGACGATCGAGGGGTATGCCGCCCGCTTCGCAGACGCCTTCGCTCGTGGTGATCAGATCGTGCTGGTCACGAGCGGTGCCGTTGGTCTCGGATGTCAGCGGCTGGGGCTGTCCCAGCGTCCTGAAGCGGTGCTTGACCTCCAGGCGGCGGCAGCGGTCGGCCAGGGTTATCTGATGGCGCTGTACGAGCGTGCCCTGGGTAGACACGGTATTCGCGTGGCCCAGGTGCTGCTCACCCGATCCGATCTGGCTGACCGGCGTCGCTACAGGAGTGCTTCGGTCACCTTGCAGAAGCTGCTGAACTGGAGCGTGTTGCCGGTCATCAATGAAAACGACGCTCTTTCGCCAGTGGAGCTTCGTTTTGGAGATAACGACACCCTCTCGGCGATGGTGGCTGCTGCCGTGGGTGCGCAGCAGCTGATTTTGCTCACTGATGTGGATCGGTTGTATTCCGCGGATCCACGCTTCGATGCAGCAGCGCATCCGATCAGCGATGTGCATCACCCCCGGGAACTGGAGCAGCTGGAGGCTGGAGCCGGAGAGGGAGGCCGCTGGGGCACCGGAGGCATGACGACCAAACTGGCCGCTGCCAGGATCGCCACAGCCAGTGGTATCACGGTTCATCTTGCCGATGGTCGTGATCCATCTCGGTTGGATGCTCTGTTCCAGGGAGGACGAGGAGGAACCGTGTTTCATCCCCATCCGGAGCCGCTCGGTAATCGACGCAGCTGGCTGGCTCACGTGCTGCAGCCTGAGGGGACGCTCCAGCTGGACTCGGGAGCGTGCAGCGCGCTGAGGCATCGGGGTGCATCCCTGCTTCTGGTGGGCATCACCGCTGTGGAAGGGGCCTTTGAGGCCAATCAGGCCATCAGCTTGACCGATCCCAGTGGTGATGAGCTTGGTCGGGGTCTCTGCTCCCTGTCCAGCGATCAGCTTCGACGGGCTCTGGTGTCCCATGAAGAGGGTGAATCATCCCCGGTGGTGGTTCACCGTGATGTTCTGGTGCTCAACAGTCGCTGAGGGCGCTTACGATCCGGCCGCCGCCTCGCTCCGCCATGCGCTTCAGCACCCTGATCAAGGCTTTGCAGAGTGGAGAGGCGGAGTTCCGCTGGAGCCAGCCTGGACATGATCCATTCCTGAACGGAGCGGCATCGCTGGAACAGGCCGGGCCTGAACAGCTCAGTTTTCTGGAGAAGGGCAACGCTTTAACAGCGGTTCTGGATCAGTCCAGGGTCGGAGCATTGCTGTTACCGGATCAGCAGGATCTGATTGATCGCCTCAAGGACCGTGGCATTGCTTTCGCTGTCTTCTCCAATCCACGTCTGGCTTTTGCCGAAGCCCTCGCAAGGCTGTATCCGCGTCGACGGCCGCTGGCACAGACCCATCCAACAGCAGTGCTTGATGAACGGGCGGTTGTCGGGCCCGGCACAGCGATCGGAGCAAGGGTCTGCATCGGTGCCGGCAGCAGCCTCGGCGCCGATTGCNTCGTGCATCCCGGTGTGGTCATTTACGACGATGTGGTGGTGGGAGATGGTTGTGAACTTCATGCCAACGCCGTNCTGCATCCCGGTTCGCGCCTTGGTCGTTGCTGTGTGGTCAATTCCAACGCCGTTGTGGGGTCTGAGGGGTTTGGATTCGTTCCCACGGCCAAGGGCTGGCGCAAGATGCCACAGACCGGAACGGTGGTTCTCGAGGACGGCGTTGAAGTGGGCTGTGGCAGCACCATCGATCGCCCGTCGGTGGGGGAGACGCGAATCGGTGCAGGAACCAAGATCGACAACCTGGTGCAGATCGGCCATGGCGTCACGACAGGCAGAGGCTGTGCTTTTGCCTCCCAGGTGGGAATTGCCGGTGGCGCCCGCA
This sequence comes from Synechococcus sp. CPC35, assembly GCA_002684175.1. Lineage (GTDB taxonomy): Bacteria > Cyanobacteriota > Cyanobacteriia > PCC-6307 > Cyanobiaceae > Parasynechococcus. Next base: position 4,525 of record NYUU01000013.1, on the reverse strand, counting down.
TCGGCAACGGTGTGATTCTTGCGGGGCAGGTGGGAGTCGCCAATCGTGCAGTCGTGGGAGACCGCGCTGTTGCAAGTTCCAAGAGCGGTATCCATGGAGAGGTGGCGGCAGGAGAGGTGGTGAGCGGTTATCCCGCGATCCCCAACCGTCTCTGGCTGCGTTGTTCTGCCGCGTTTGGCAAGCTTCCGGAAATGGCGAAAACGCTGCGTGAGCTGAAACGCAACGGCCCTCGTTAACCTCAGCTGCTCTTCAGCTCCATTGCTTGACCATGGTTCAGCACCGTGTCGTTCTGCTTCCAGGTGACGGCATCGGGCCGGAGATCACCGCGATTGCTCGTCAGTTGCTTGAAGTCGTCAGCCAGCGACATGGCTTCGAACTGGTCTTCGAGGAGCAGCCGATCGGAGGGAGTGCCATCGATGCTGCCGGTGAACCTCTTCCTGCCGCAACACTGGCGGCCTGCAGGGCCGCTGATGCCGTTCTGCTGGCCGCCATCGGCAGTCCGCGGTTTGACACCCTCCCCCGGGAGAAACGTCCCGAGAGCGGGCTGCTCGCGCTCCGCGCCGGTATGGAGCTTTTCGCCAATCTGCGACCGGTGAAGATTGTGCCGTCCCTGATCGGGGCCAGCAGCCTGCGTCCTGAGGTGATTAAAGGTGTGGATCTTCTGGTGGTCCGTGAACTCACCGGGGGCATTTATTTCGGTCAGCCCAAGGGCCGTATTGAGGCTGATGGCGATGAGCGTGGTTTCAACACCATGACCTATTCCGCCTCGGAGGTGGATCGAATCGCCCATGTCGCCTTCAAGCTCGCCAGCCAGCGTCGGGGGCGTCTCTGTTCAGTGGACAAGGCGAATGTTCTGGATGTGAGTCAGCTGTGGCGCGACCGCGTGGATGTCATGACGCCTGCTTACGGAGATGTTGAGGTGAGCCACATGTATGTCGACAACGCCGCGATGCAGCTCGTGCGTGATCCACGCCAATTTGATGTGTTGCTCACGGGCAATCTGTTCGGCGACATTCTCAGTGATGAGGCCGCAATGCTCACCGGTTCCATTGGCATGCTGCCGTCAGCCTCTCTGGGCAGCGCCGGTCCCGGTCTGTTTGAACCTGTTCATGGTTCAGCACCCGATATCGCAGGACAGGACAAGGCCAACCCGATGGCGATGGTGTTGTCCGCAGCAATGATGCTTCGCATCGGTTTGAAGCAGGAAGCAGCTGCCGATGCGCTGGAAGCGGCTGTCGACAAGGTTCTGGCCGCGGGATTCAGAACCGGTGATCTGATGTCAGATGGCTGCAGCCAACTGGGTTGCAAGGCGATGGGAGAGGAACTGCTCAAGTCGCTTTGATCTTTGAATTGGTGTATTTGGGCTTTGATCTGGCAAACTCGCCGAGCCTGTAACCCCTGCGTCGATGTCGAAGCGTCATCCGGTTGTCGCTGTCACCGGTTCTTCCGGAGCTGGAACCAGCACCGTCAAGCGCGCCTTCGAGCACATCTTCGCGCGCGAAGGAATCACCCCTGCAGTCGTGGAGGGGGACAGCTATCACCGCTACGAGCGGATGCCCATGAAGGAAGCCATGGCCGAAGCGCTCGCCGCGGGTCAGAACTTCTCTCACTTCGGCCCGGAAGCCAATCTGTTCGACAAACTCGAAGAGTTGTTCCGGACCTACGGCGAGACAGGTTCAGGCCTGAAGCGTTATTACCTCCACAGCCCGGAGGAGGCTGCTGAGCACAATTCCCGGCTGGGAGTCGACCTCGAACCAGGGCAGTTCACGCCTTGGGAAGATCTTCCTTCCGGCACTGATGTGCTGTTTTACGAAGGTCTCCATGGTGGTGTGCAGGGTGAGGGCTATGACGTTGCGGCCCTGGCGGATCTGCTGGTGGGAGTTGTGCCGATCACCAACCTGGAGTGGATTCAGAAAATCCATCGCGACAACGCGGAAAGGGGCTATTCCGCCGAAGCCATTGTTGACACGATCCTGCGGCGGATGCCGGATTACATCAATCACATCTGCCCACAGTTCAGTGAGACCGACATCAACTTCCAACGTGTCCCCACCGTGGACACTTCCAATCCGTTCATCTGCCGCAACATCCCGACACCGGATGAAAGCTTTGTGATCATTCACTTCCGCAAGGGAGCACGTGAAAAGTGGGGAATCGATTTCGGCTATCTGCTGAGCATGATTCACGATTCATTCATGTCCAGCCCAACCAGCATCGTGGTGAATGGCGGAAAAATGGGCTTTGCCATGGAACTGATCCTCACTCCGATCATCCACCGGATGATTGAAGAGAAGAAGAACATGGGCTGAGGGGATCTTCAGCAAGTCCGTCTCTACAATGGACTCATCTGAATGATCAGGTGGGTCCATTTCTCATTCATCGCCCTCCTTTAAAATCAATGGCGCGATCGGGGCCTCACAACTTCCCCGCTGGGATCGCATTGACAGTCGAACGCTGATTGGTCAAGCCAGAAAGATCTATTTCCAATACCTGACCCACACTCCCGGTGGACATGATCCGATTGGAGTGATTCTTGATTCCGTTCAGAATGAAGGGCGGGTCATTTTTGATACTCCGGTTCTTTTGCCGGACGAAGAGTTCATTGCTTTTGATCTGATCCGCGGAAGGGGGACCAGAACCCGAAATCGATGCAAGGGTTGATTCTGATCTGGACCGCTCTGGTGGGTGCCTGTGTTGGCAGTTTCACCAATGTTGTGGTGTGGCGATTGCCGCGACAGGAGTCGGTGGTCCATCCCGGTAGTCACTGTCCACGTTGCGGCAACGCTGTGCGTTGGTTCGACAATCTTCCTGTTCTGGGCTGGATTCTGCTCAGGGGCCGCTGTCGCGATTGTCGGGCAACAATCAATGGGCGTTATCCCCTGGTGGAGTCCCTGAGTGCTGCGTTATGGCTCAGTGCCCTCTGGGTCTCCCCTGCAGGTGCTGGTGGCCTTCCAGGTTGGTTGCTGCCCTGGTCAGGTTTGGTCCTGATTTCCTTCCTGCTGCCACTTGTACTGATTGATCTGGATCACATGTGGCTTCCTGAGCCTCTCTGCCGCTGGGGATTGCTGATCGGTGCTGCGCTCACTGCCTGCGGTGGCGTGAGGCTTCTTTCGCAGCATTTGATTGCCTCTGTGTTGGCGTTGTTGGTGTTGGAGGGACTCAGTGCTCTCGCGGAAAAGTTGATCGGTCAGCCGGCTCTTGGCCTGGGAGACGCCAAGCTTGCCGCTCTGGGTGGTGCCTGGCTGGGTATGAGCGGAATTGCAGTTGCCATGGGAATTTCCGTGTTCAGTGGGGCAATCGTGGGTTGTCTCGGACGTCTGACAGGACGTCTCGGGCCACGAGAACCGTTCCCCTTTGGTCCTTTCATTGCCCTTGGAATCTGGCTTGTCTGGTTGACGGGTCCCCTCTGGTGGTGGGAGCTTTGGCTGGGATTGATGGGGATGGCGATGGGGATGGCGCGGTGCTCGGTTTTCAAAACCAGCGCGCTCGTCGAGATGCGGTGCTCGGTTTTGAAAACCCGAATTCTCGTCGGGGCGCGGTGCTTGGTTTTGAAAACCAGAGCCCTCGTCGATGCGCGGTGCTCGGTTTTCAAAACCAGCTTTCTCGTAGAGGTGCGGTGCTCGTTTTTCAAAGCCAGCGCTCTCGTCGAGGCGCGGTGGTCGGTTTTGAAAACCAGAGCTCTCGCCGAGGCGCGGTGCTCGGTCTTCAAAACCAATGTTCTCGTCGAGACGCGGTGCTCGTTTTTCAAAACCAGAGCTCTCGCCGAGGCGCGGTGCTCGGTTTTCAAAACCAGGGCTCTCGTCGAAGCGCGGTGGTCGGTTTTCAAAACCAACGCTCTCGTCGAGACGCGGTGCGCGGTTTTGAAAGCCAGAGCTCTCGTCGGGGCGCGGTGCCCGGTTTTCAAAACCATTGCTTTCGTTGAGGCGCGGTGCTCGTTTTTCAGAGCCAGCGCTCTCGTCGAGGCGCGGTGCTCGGTTTTGAAAGCCAGAGCTCTTCCCGAGGCGCGGTGCTCGGTTTTCAAAACCAGCGCTCTCGTCAGGACGCGGTGCTCGTTTTTCAAAACCAAAGCTCTCGCCGAGGCGCGGTGCTCGGTTTTCAAAAAAAGCGCTCGCGTCGTAGCGCGGTGCTTGGTTTTCGAAACCAGCGCGCTCGTCGAGACGCGGTGCTCGGTTTTGAAAACCAGAGCTCTCGTCGCGGCGCGGTGCTGGGTTTTCAAAACTAGCGCTCTCGTGGCAACGCGGTGCTCGTTTTTCAAAGCCAGAGCTCTCGTCGAGGCGCGGTGCTCGGTTTTGAAAACCAGAGCCCTCACCGAGGCGCACGTTGTACTGCTGTATTGTATTGCTGTACTGTATTGCTGCATTTTATTGCCACATTGTATTGCTGCATTGTATTGCCACGTTGTACTGCTGTATTGTATTGCTGTATTGTATTGCTATTGCTGCATTGTATCGCCACGTTGTATTGCTGTATTGTGTTGCTGTATTGTATTGCCACATTGTAATGCTGCATTGTAATGCTGCATTGT
>NYUU01000012.1 GCA_002684175.1 Synechococcus sp. CPC35 | reverse complement strand
TTGGCAAACAAAACAAAACAAAACAAAACAAAACAAACAAAATTCTTGTAAACTGTTGGTCGGCTTTTTTGGGTAAAATTTTTTTGCCTGCAGGCGAATCTCGCTGTCAAATATTTGCTTCGATCAGCTCTTTTGTAAGAATTGATTGGTTTGTTGATGCTGTTTCATCTGTGTATTGATCAGACCATTACTGAGCTTATTTCCCTTCAGGAAGGACTTCACGAAGCAGGGCTTCAGGGCCATTATTTTTGAGCCAGGTGATATCAGAGTCATCTGTACTCAGCAGACAACCGGCAAATCCAAGGGCATTGACACTGAAACCGGCAACGCCTTCGATCTTTCTTCGGATTACAGCCATCCAGTCACGGCAGAGCAGAATGTTGTAAGCATCCAAGGGTGCATGATCACATTGAGGAGATCCCAGCCCCAGTTGTAGACACAGCGATTGATAGGTCTGAGTAAGAATCTGGTGATCCGACAAACCATTCATCGCAGTAACCCTGGCCCAGCGATGAAGTGGATCATCAACACTGTTGCTCGTCTTTTCTGTTCTGGTCCTGAACCATTTCTCCCTTGGGCAGATCGCTTCATCCACCATCCGAGGCAACAGTTGTAAATGTCTGTGGGGCTGGCTTGCACCGGCCATCGGTGCACTGTTGAAAAACCATAAGCCGGTGGTGTCTTTGTCAACAGAAATCAGTGCTTTCCAGTCATCGGACCTCAGCCAACCGCTCTGCGGTTCCCAGCAGCTTGTGATCAACAGCATGTGCCCAATCTGTACTGGATATTTGTTGAGAATCAGCACGTGTTTCGGTCCAATCATTTCAACCTCCAGGCGTGAATCCCAGGGTCGGAATGGATTGGGTTTCGGGCCAGCGGACCTCAGATGTTTGGGTGTTGCACCGTCCAGATGGCGCAGTTCAAACAATGTGCCGGCCTCTCCGGTCAAAGGAGACAGGGTGGTCTGAAGCGGCACCAGAGCTCCAGAGCTCTGGCATTGTTCACTGACGATCAGAGCCCGTCTGCGCAGGCGTTCAGAGTCCATCTCGGCGCAGTCGTGCGAGGGAGGCTCCCCGGTAGAAATTTCCAAGGATCTCGTTGAAACGCTGCCCTTCGACCGCGAGTCGCTGGGCACCGTGCTGACTCATGCTGGCACCCAGATGACCGTGGGCTTCGTCGCTGATCGCCTGGTCCGACGCGTAGAGACTCTCCACAATTCCACCTCTGTAACTGAGGATGATGCCTCGCGTGTCTTTCGTGGCCTGCTCCGTTCTGCTTGTGCGGCTCTGGTCTCCTGCAAAGACCTGCCAACGGGTCGTATCCCCGAGGTGATAATCCTTGGCGGCGGGTCGCGCCAGATGTACCAGTGCGTAGGAGCGGGCAGCAACGGCCTGAGCCTTGAGTGCTTCCGCATGCCAGTGACTGGGCATCTCTGCACCCACAACAGAGGCAACGTAGTCCTCCAGGTCGAGTCTGTTGATGGCGATCAGGCCCTCACCACGGCGACTGAGCTCGAGCTGACCGCCATAGGAGCGCCCATTGATCAGGANTTTGCCGCCTGAGCAATGCAAAGCATCCTTTCGCAGCTCAACCGCNGCGATCATCAGCCNGGNACTTTGGACAGGNCGTCCATCCGAATGCTGACAAANGGTGCCCTGGCCGGGCTGAACACTGCGAATCGGTGTCTGACTGACCANAGCAACNCGGATCGGNAGAGAAACCCATGCAGCTCCGGGAGGCACCTCCGGAACCATCCTNNGTCTGGACTGTTGCGCTGAAGAGTCCTGCTTCCGNCCNGNAGCGNNTTGAGGNTCNTTCTCGAGNAGATCNAGCAGATGGGCTGATCNTTCCCCTGGNTCGGACNCACCACGANCGATGACGAGGGCAACGCNGCCGAGGATGGCTGCNGACGCCANNAAAGCCTGCAGTACGAAACGAAAGCGCTTCGTACCGAGGACCATGGCTNCTCAACGTGCGATCTCAATCATCGCTGAAATCCGTTAGACGGCATGGGTTCAAGCCTGAATTCATGCAACAGCTGACTNAAGAGCACTGGGAAGGCACAGCGCTTGTTGTCGGTGCCGGTGGCATCGGAGCNGCTGTCGCCAGCGANTTGACGCAGAGATGTCCAAAGCTTTCCGTGCTNACTGCNGGNCGTCAGGGTCCACCCNATCAAACCCTNCGACTGGATCTTGAAGCCGATCAGGATCTGGCNGAACTGGCTGAGGTCCTGNNTGCCANGGGGAAGCCTCTGCGACTGGTGTTCAACTGCAGTGGANGGCTGCATGGNGACGATCTGAAGCCCGAAAANAGACTCAGTCAGGTGAANCGTCACCAGCTTCAGGAGCTCTTTTCGATCAATTCGATCGCNCCGGTGCTGCTTGCGAAGGCGATTGAACCGTTACTGGTTCGGGAGNGCTTCTTTCATTTCGCCAGCCTGAGTGCAAGGGTCGGNAGCATCGGCGATAACCGCAGNGGTGGTTGGTANGGCTACAGGGCCGCCAAAGCCGCCCAGAATCAGCTGNTNCGCTGTCTCAGTCTCGAGTGGTCCCGTCGCTGGCCTAAGNCCACNGTCACGCTGCTTCATCCCGGAACGACCGATACAGACCTCTCCAGGCCCTTCCAGAGCTTTGTNCCGCCGGAGAAGTTGTTTTCGCCTGAGCGNGCTGGNCGTCAGCTTGTGGATTTACTGCTTGAGCAGACCCCGGAGCAGAGCGGAGCNTTCCTCGCCTGGGATGGTCAGCCGATCGTCTGGTGAGCGTGTTCCTGAAGCTGCTCCAGAGGCACAACCTGCAGAGCTGTGTCNTCNGTCGCTTCAAGCCTCACAGGNGGGGNCATGCCGTCGTCATAGGCCTGCTTCCANCGNGGGGCACAGACGCACCAGTGGTCTCCAGGTTTCANTCCNGGGAACTGAAAGGCGGGGACAGGGGTCGACAGATCATTGCCCTGGGCCTTGCTGTAGGTGAGAAANGATTCCGTCATCACACAGCAGATGCTGTGCTGGCCGTGATCNGCAGCATCCGTTTCGCAGAATCCATTGCGNTTCCACCCTGTCGTGGGCTCACATCCACAAACCAGAAGNGGCTGCCCGAGCACGTTCAGAGGAGCTCTTNGCTCCGNACTGCTGGAGGTCATCGCGAGAGTGCTGGTGAGAGGAGTCTGNCGAAGGAGTGGCACATTTTGATGCCAGANGGTTGACGAACCCCTGGGGGAAGGCGTTAAAGGTCNTTCAGTTATGTCCCCTCAATGGATTGGGAGTTCACTGAAGATGCCGCTTTTCTGGCTCTCTGCGATGCCTTTCGCGAGAGCGGAGAAAGCTCGGCGATCGAGTTCCTGGCCAANGGGGAAGGTGCCTTCCATTTCCAGGATCTTGCNCAGAATGCGGCAGGGGAGGGGATTGATCTGAGTGAATCAAATGCCCTGGATGAATTTCAGCAGGANGTGATCGACNCAATGGAGAAGCTCNGTCAGGGATGACCCCNNCANAGTCNTTCCATCAACGGGCGTCNCTCAGCTGAAATAGAACGCGATCTCCTTGGCCTTGAGTCCGTCCCATCCGGCCGCCAGGAGGCGTTGATTCAGAGTTTCCTGATCAAAGTGCTTGGCACCCGTCTTAACCACACGGTTACGCATCGATTTAAGAACCCCGCTTCTGGCCCTCTGGCTCTCCAGGTCCATCACCTCGTTGTAGAGATTGAGTTTCTCCGCAGGAATCGGGCTTCCATCAAGGTCCACACCTGCCTTGATCGCAGCATCAACGCCATCGGGTCCTGCAATCGCCATGAAATTTCAACTGAAAACAGTCTCAGGATATTGAACCGATCCCAGTCCCCCCTCAGGCACTGAAGTACCGCGCCTTGCTGTGAATTGAAACCAGTGCAGTGGTGCTCTGTTCCGGTGCAAGCTGATCGCTCGCATCCATCGTGAGGCTGATCCGATCAGCACCCAGCCAGGCAAGTTGCTGACGGGAGTCGGCAACATTCGGGCAGGCCGGATATCCAAAGGAGTAACGGCTGCCCCTGTAACGCTGGGCCAGTACATCCCGCAGCTTCATATCGGTCGGGTCCGGGAAGCCAAGCTCGGTTCGGATCCGGGCATGCACCCATTCCGCCATGGCCTCGGCCATCTGCACCGCGAAGCCATGGAAATAGAGATAGTCGCTGTACTGATCGGCTTTAAATAGTTTTTCGGCCACCTCACTGGCTTTCTCACCCATGGTCACCGCCTGCATCGGAAGCAGATCGACAGGTTGCCCATCAGCTGTGATGTCTTCATAGAAGTCGGAGATGCAGTACCGGTTGCCCCCGCGCTGACGCGGCAGATCAAACCGTCCGAGTTCCTGTTCTCCTGCAGTGTCGAACACACGCAAAGCATTGCCCTCACGCCCAACCGGGAAGTAGCCGTATACCGCTCTGGGTGTGAGCAGTCCTTCATTCAGGGATCGCTCCAGCCACTTCTCAAGAACGGGCTCAGCTGTTTCAGCCAGCATCGTCTGATACTCCTCCCGGGTCTGTTGCTTGGTCTTGCGCAATTGCCACTGGCCAGCGAACAGGGCGTTGCGGTCGAGGTAGGCATACACCTCGCGTATGTCGACATCACCCTCTGTGATCACTTCAGATCCCAGGAATGGTGCCTTTGGCACCGGTTCTTTCGGGACGGCATCGGAGCGATCAGTGGAAACAGGGGTCGGAGTGGACTTTTCCACTGAGGTTGGGGTTGGTTCAGCCGTTTCCTGAGCCGGCTTGGGTTCGGCTTCATCCAGTCCGACTCCTGTCGGTGCATTGTCCAGAAATCCGTCGCAGTCGGTCCAGTTTTCATTTCTCTTGGCTTCCATCAGCGCATCCATGAAGCGGAGATCTGCAAAAGCGTCTCTGCCGTAGATCACTTTTCCGTTGTAAACCTCGCGACAATCCTTCTGAACGAATCGCGGCGTCAGAGCAGCCCCGCCGAGAATCACTGGAACCTGAATATCTTCATCATTAAAGGCCTGCAGATTGTCTTTCATGAAAGCAGTGGATTTCACAAGAAGTCCACTCATTGCGATGCAATCGGCTTTGTGTTCCTTCTGAGCCTGGACGATCGCATCACAAGTTTGTTTGATCCCCAGATTGACGACGTCATAGCCGTTGTTGGTGAGAATGATATCGACAAGATTTTTGCCAATGTCGTGAACATCACCTTTGACAGTTGCAATCAGGAACTTACCCTTGCTGCTGCTTTCACCTTCGGCCTTCTCCATATGGGGCTCAAGGTGAGCCACAGCTGACTTCATCGTCTCGGCGCTCTGCAGAACAAAGGGNAGCTGCATCTGTCCGCTGCCGAACAGCTCACCCACCACCTTCATNCCGTCAAGCAAANANGTATTGATGATCTTGAGCGGTGGATANCTGGTCATCGCCTCATCAAGGGCGGGTTCGAGTCCGATGCGTTCACCATCAATGATGTGCTGCTTGAGCCGTTCTTCGATCGGCAGATCCGCGAGGGATGGACCTGATGCCCGGGCCTCTTTGGCAGTGACTCCCTCGAACAGGGTTGTCAGCTTTGTGAGCGGGTCGTAGGTGCAGATGCCATCTTCGAAGCCACGTCTGTCGTTGATCAGATCACGGCAGACCTTTTCATGATCATCGTCAATCTTGACGAGCGGCAGAATCTTGGCCGGGCTGACAATTGCAGCATCCATTCCCGCCTGACAGCAATCGTGCAGAAACACTGAATTGAGCGTGATCCGTGCCGCTGGCGACAAACCGAAACTGACGTTGCTGACGCCGAGAACGACATGAACTCCGGGAAGATTTTCCCGGATCATTCGGATCGAGTCGATGGTTGCCTTTCCATTAAGGCGATCCTCTTCAATACCAGTGGAAATCGGCAGCGCCAGAGGGTCGTAGAAAATCTCATGGGCTGGGATGCCGAATTCAAGGGCATCGCGGTAGGCGCGTTGTGCGATCGCGAATTTCCTTTCAGCCGTCCGTGCCATGCCCTCCTCGTCAATGGTTCCGACCACAACACCGGCCCCGTAACGCCGTGCCAGCTCAAGAACCTTGAAGAAACGCTCATCTCCATCCTCGTAATTGGTGGAGTTGAGAATGCATTTGCCACCGGCAACCTTGAGCCCCGCCTCCATTTTCTGCCATTCGGTTGAATCGAGCATCAAGGGGAGGTTGACGTTGGTGACAAGACGACTCACCAGATTGTGCATATCCAGTTCGCCATCACGTCCGACGTAGTCGACGTTGACGTCAAGCACATGGGCGTTCTCCTTCACCTGCCCGCGTGCAATCGATATGAGACCGTCCCAGTCCTCCTCAGCAAGTCGTTCGCGAACCTTGCGACTGCCGCTGGCATTCAGCCGTTCCCCGATGATCAGAAACGAGTTGTCCTGGTGATAAGGGGTGACTCCGTAGATCGAGGCCGCAGCCGGTTCGTAATTGAAGGACGGGCGAACCTCATCTGCATTTGATGTCGATGTGCGTGCATGTCGTTCAGCTGGACGGAGTTCCGCGGACAGCTCTGCCAGAGAGGAGATATGAGCCGGGGTTGTTCCGCAACAACCGCCGATCACCTGCACACCGAGATCCTCGACGAAGTGCATCAGCTGCATCTTCAGCTCAACCGGAGTCAGTCGGTAATGGGCGACACCACCGATGTTCTCGGGTAAACCTGCATTCGGTATGCAGCTGACGGTGAACGGAGAATGTTCCGAGAGGTAGCGGATGTGCTCCTTCATCTGCTCTGGACCGGTGGCGCAGTTCAGACCAAGGATGTCGATCGGGAACGGCTCGAGAATCGAGACAACGGCCGCGATGTCCGTGCCGACAAGCATCGTGCCGGTGGTTTCCATGGTCACGGACACCATCAGAGCCCGGCGCTCTCCACAGGCATCAAAAGCCTCTTCAATGCCCTGTAGAGCGGCTTTGATCTGCAGAACGTCCTGACAGGTTTCGACGATGAACAGATCGACGTTTCCGGCGAGAAGTCCTTCAGCCTGCTCTCGAAACGATGCCCGCATCGTGTCGAAATCAATGTGCCCGAGAGTTGGCAGCTTGGTGGTGGGTCCCATGGATCCAGCCACAAATCTTGGCTTCTCGGGTGTGGAGTAGTTGTCAGCCATCTCGCGGGCCAATTCGGCAGCCCGTTGGTTCAGTTCGAAGGCCCTGTCTTCCAGGCCATATTCAGCCAGAACAATGGATGCGGCACCGAAGGTGTCGGTTTCGATTACGTCACAGCCAGCCTCTAGAAACTGGCGGTGCACAGCCTTCACCGCTTCGGGTTTGGTGACGGCAAGGTATTCGTTACAACCTTCCAGGTCAGCACCACCGAAGTCATCAGCGGTCAGGCCCAGCTCCTGAAGACTGGTACCGGTGGCACCGTCGAACACAAGAACGGGGCGCTGCGGGCTGTGGAGGTGATCAAGGAACCGATTTGCGGTGACCTGAGCTGTCGCCTGCGTCACCACCATGGATTCCTTCCCCGAATGAGCTGATTCTAGGAAAAGCTCGGATTGGAGCTCAATCGAGCGGAATCCTGTTCACCCAGTGTTCAAACGCGGAATCACGTCCCTCGGTGATCGCCACGAGACGATCCTTGAGGGCCATCATCATCGGCCTCGAGCTATTGAGTTCCGTGGATTCGATCTTTCGGATCGGTGTGATTTTTGCGGCGGTCCCTGTCAGAAAAACCTCATCGGCAATGAACAGCTCGGTTTTGTCTACTGGCCTTTCCACAACGGAGATATCCATGGCCTTTGCAAGTTCGATCACGCTGGCCCGTGTGATGCCTTCGAGGATGTCCTGATCCACTCCTGGGGTGATCAGTTGTCCGTCACGGACGATGAACAGATTCATGCCGCTCGCTTCACTGACCTTGCCGCGGCTATTCAGGAGAAGTGCCTCGTCGAAACCGCTCTGCACCGCTTCTGTTTTAGCGAGCGAGCTGGTGATGTAGGCGCCACTGATCTTGCCTCTCAAAGGCAGTGATCGATCTTCCTGGCGGGTCCAGCTGCTGATTCGGCAGCTGACACCTTCCGGTGACAGGTAGTCCCCGAGAGGAAGGGCGTAGATGAGGAAATCGGTCTCGATGTCATGCAACCTGGGAGCGATGCCGAGGTCACTGGTGTAAACGAATGGCCGGAGATAGATCGGTTGCTTCGGTTGATTGGCCTTGAGCACAGCGATGAGAGCCTCCATGATCGTCTCCTCGCTGAGCTCCGTCAGCAGCAGTCGGGCGCTCTGACTCAGTCGTCGGGCATGACGGTCAGCTCTGAACAGCAGCATTGCATTGCTGTTCTGCGGATCCGGAATCGCTCGCATGCCACCAAAGGCGCCTGTGCCGTAATGCAGCGCATGGGTGGCGATGGAGATCTTTGCCTCCTCAAAAGGGATGCACTGGCCCTGGAACCATGCAAAGGGCAGGAACTGATGCATCGCAGGTGAGCCTGATCGCTGAATCTTCTCACCACCGCCCACCATGACAATGGAAGGATGCATCGACTCGCCAGTTGCCCGGGCCTCGATCCTCCGGAAGATGTCGTGCTGGTGGAACAGCCGCCGGCGGATGTGCTGTTTCTTTCCAGTGCAGGAACAGATCTGAGCACCCTTGATCAGTGGCTGGGTGAGGCGGATCGGACCACCTGGATGCACAGCGTCCGTGCGTTGTCACTGGAGCATCTGAGTCATCCAGCCCAGCTCGACCATTACCTGAGCACAACAGCCCTGCAGGCTCGACTTGTGCTGGTGCGACTGCTGGGCGGGCGGGGCCACTGGAGTTATGGCCTTGAACAACTTCAGCTCTGGCAGCAGAAGTCCAACGACCGCAACCTGCTCATCCTTGCTGGAACGCCTGATCAGGATCAGGCGCTTCACGAGCTGGGATCCATCCCGCAGGCCCTTGCCGATCGCCTGGCGATGTTGCTGCGGGAGGGCGGTTCCAGCAATTTCAGTGAACTCTTCGCTGTGATCCGCCAGCTTCTGGATCGCGGGCATCCGCAGCCGGAGCGGATCAAGCTTCATCCCTTTGAGGATCCTGCCCCCTGGAACTGGACGGACGATCCAGGGCCGAAAGTCGGGATTGTGCTTTACCGGGCTCTGCATCAGGCCGGTGATCTGGCCCTTGCCCAAGTCCTGACAGCCGCCCTGAGAGACAGGGGCTTGTGTCCACGTCTGCTCTGGGTGAGTGGCCTCAAGGATCCAGCCGTTCAGTCAGGAGTGCTCGATCTCTTCCGAAATCAGGACGTTGACGTGGTGATCACCGCAACGTCATTCGCTTCAATCTCCAGTGCCGAGGCCGGTCTTGGAGACTCCCTCTGGGATCAACTGGACCGTCCGGTGCTGCAGCTGATCAGCTGCAGTCGCAGTTTTGATGCATGGAACGCCAGCAGCCGTGGACTGAACCCCATGGATCTGACGCTGCAGGTGGTGATGCCGGAACTGGATGCACGCATCACGACACGCCCCTGCGCGTTCCGCTCCCAGCGGCGCTGTGACAGCGGAATCGAAACGACTGTGCCCTTACTGGAGCCGAATTCAGACGGGATTCAGTGGCTGCTCGATCACTGTGAACACTGGATCGCCCTGCGCCGCATCCCGTCTTCCCAGCGCCGTCTGGTGATGGTGCTTGCCAATTACCCGGTGCGGGACGGCCGTCTTGCCAACGGCGTCGGCCTGGATACCCCGGACAGTTGCAACGCGATGCTCCACTGGCTGCACCAGTGGGGACACGACCTGGGTTCAGCACCGCTTCCAGAAAGTGGTGATGCCCTGATGCGAGATTTGCTGACGGGACGGACCAATTCCCCGGAAGGCCAGCATCGGGCTCCGCTGGCTCACCTTTCACTCACTGTTTACAAGGATTGGTGGACAAGCATTCCAGCTGAAGCGAGGGAACGGGTCGAGGCAAGGTGGGGACCTCCGGAACAGGCCTGCGATCTCGACGGCGATGCCGGCTTTGCCATACATGGCCGGCGATACGGAAACATCGCGGTTCTGATCCAGCCCGACAGAGGGTATGACCCTGATCAGATCGCGGATCTGCACTCNCCTGATCTTCCACCGCCGCACCGCTACCTGGCCCAGTACCTCTGGATCCGCNTGGATCNCCAGGCNCATGCCATGGTGCATGTCGGCAAGCACGGCAGCGCCGAATGGCTGCCGGGNAAAAGCNCCGGGCTGAGCCCTGGCTGCTGTCCGCAGCTTGCTCTCGGNGCACTGCCCAANCTTTACCCGTTCATCGTCAACGATCCCGGNGAAGGGTCCCAGGCGAAACGTCGAGGCCAGGCCGTTGTTCTCGACCATCTGACGCCACCGATNGGGCGCGCAGGNNTGCACGGTCCATTGCANCTTCTGGAGAACCTGCTGGATGAACTNGTCGAGGCCCGTCAGGTCGGAGCTGAACGGGTTCAGCTGCTGGAGGAACGGGTGCTCACGAAGCTGCAGGAGCAGCAGTGGCCNGGTGTNCCAAGCCAGTCGGAACTTGANTCCNATCCAGNGCTCCTGGAACCATGCCTGGATGCTGCNGANACCTATCTCTGTGAACTGAAGGAAGCGCAGATCCGCACNGGTCTNCATCGCTACGGCCGGCGNCCGGANGCCGGCGCGGAAATGGAANTGCTGATGAGCCTGGCTCGGGCTCCATCTCCCTCNCGTCCAGGNCTCACGCAGNCCATGGCCCNGTTGCTTGGGCTTGAGCTCGATCCNTGGTCGAATGAGGATGGCGATCAGCTTGATNCATCCGACAGGCGCCGGCTTGAGCAACTGGGATGCCGTTGTCCCGTCCGGGCTGGAGATGGCATCAGCTGGTTGGAGGATCAGGCACTGCTTCTGCTGACAGCACTTCTCGGCACGACGGATGCTGACGGGCTTGTCACACCGTTCCGGGTCTGGTTGGACGAGCGTCAGAGCGATCCCACGCTTCTGGCTGTCCGCAACGACCTGTGGCCACGGCTGACGAGCTGCGGGGCTTCAGAACGACAGGCCTTCCACCGTGCCATCAAGGGACAGCGCGTGAAGGCGGGACCCTCAGGTGCCCCAAGTCGCGGGCGTCCGGATGTTCTGCCCACCGGACGAAACTTTTATTCCGTCGATCTCAGGGTTTTACCGACAGAAGCCGCCTGGGATCTGGGACGTCGTTCNGCGGAATTGCTGCTGGANCTTCATCTGCAGGANGAGGGNGAGCCCCTGCGTCATCTNGCTCTTTCCGTCTGGGGCACAGCCACCATGCGCAATGGCGGTGAAGACATTGCCCAGCTTCTGGCGNTGATCGGCGTTCGCCCTGTCTGGGACGGNCCNACGCGACGNCTTGTCGATCTTGAAANCATNCCCCTCNGTCTTCTGGGACGACCGCGNGTCGATGTGGTGCTTCGGATTTCAGGTCTGTTTCGAGATGCCTTTCCACAACTTGTGGCCTGGGTCGCTCAGGCNCAGTCGATGGTCGCCNNGNTGGATGAACCGGATGATCTGAATCCGCTTGCNGCTTTGACCCGGAGTACCGGNCCGCAGGGGAGGATCTACGGATCGGCNCCGGGNGCCTACGGCGCAGGTCTGCAGGCTCTGATTGATTCNGGTGCCTGGGACAGCCGTTCAGACCTTGGTGAGGCCTTTCTGCGCTGGAGTGCCTGGAGCTATGACGGCGTGGAGGAGGCAAGGCCCGACCGCGCNGGTCTGGAACAGGCTCTNGAGACGGTTCAGGTTGTTCTGCACAANCAGGACAATCGTGAACATGATCTGCTCGACTCCGANGATTACTACCAGTTCCAGGGAGGTCTCAGCGCAGCAGTGGAACGCAGCTCGGGNCAACGCCCCCAACTTTGGTTCGGGGACCATTCGCGTCAGCAGCGCCCCCGAATGCACCGNNTGGAGAAAGAGATCGACAANGTGATGCGCAGTCGCCTGCTCAATCCGCGCTGGATCGAAGGAATGCTGCGTCATGGTTACAAGGGAGCCTTTGANATGGGCGCCAGCCTTGATTATCTGTTCGCCTATGACGCNGCCACNGNTCGNGTNCCTGACTGGTGTTANGGAGTTCTCTGCAATGAATGGCTNAAGGATGAGCGGATCATCCAGTTTTTAAANCANAAAAATCCNTGGATCNTGCGNGANATGGCNGAACGTCTGCTGGANGCGTTCAANCGNGGNCTNTGGNATGGNGCTGAACCATCNCAACTGGATTACNTGAAGNAGCTGGTGGGAACCAGTGAAGCNATGATNGANTCGGGGGAATTCACTTGTTCAGGTCCCTCACCATCGCCNTGAACGGATCAATCGATCCAGGCTTATTCGACGTTGGAGCCTCACCCACAACCTCTTCCTGCTTTCCCTTGGGTTTGAGTTCCACCTTTCTCCCAAGAAGCGCAGCTTTGGTATTCGCGGTGGTGTTCACACTGGACGCCGCTCCAGTTGCGGCAGTCCCCTGAAGGCGTTTTTTCATCTCATCGCTGCTCACCTGTTCCGCAAACGTCTTTCTTACGGCTTTGGGAACGCCAGCGTTGATGGCATATGACTCTTCCTGTTTAATTTCACCACCGAGACCCTCGGATTTTTTGGAAAGGCTTGTTTGCTTGGAAGCAACCTCCATGACACGTTCCTTTGTGCCGGGACTGTCGACGGTTCCAGGAAATGTGTGGCGGATGGTCTTCGACTCCCGCATGTAATCGATATTCCCCAGAGACTGGGAGTCATCCGCGTCCAGGAAATATTCCTCAGCCTTTGCTTTCGCAGGCGACCGGGGCTTGATTTCGTTGTTTGAATCCTTGGAATTGGTTTTCAACAGTCGATCGAACAAGCCCATGCCGACAGGTGATGAAGTGAAGCGAATTTAGCGGCCTCCAAGGTCCAAACCGTGACTGTCTGTGCCACACGTTCGCAAAAGGCCAAGGTTTGCAAGCTGGCGGTCGATCGCGTCGCAGATGAA
>NYUU01000011.1 GCA_002684175.1 Synechococcus sp. CPC35 | reverse complement strand
GTTCCAGAAGCATCTTCGATGGGAATAAATGCAGCATTATCCTTGGAGATCGAGGTTTTTATACCAAATATCTCTATGTCACCCCAAAACTTCCAAGATAGATCGTCACCATAAACAATTCCTTCTCCCGTCAATGGATCGATTTTCCCTCCAATTTGACCGACTTCAACTTCAGATTTCAAAGACCCCGAAACAAAAGTATTATCAATTTCTTGGTTTTTTTGTGGGCAAATAAACGAAATTACATTTCCATCATCGTCAATACCAATGGAAACAATGTCCGTATTAAATTCAATTGTACCAGGTCCTGGTTGACCCATAATAATGGGCTCAGGAGTATATTGAAAAAAGACATCTTCCGATGACATGTATTTTGTTACATCCGTATCTCGGGTATGATTTTCGATGAGAGAACTCTCTGAAACTGGACTTATTGTTACTCCCTTAAGTTCAGCAGTGGAAATTTTTCCATCACCATTACTATCGAGTTCGTTCTTCAGGTAAGACATATCTTCATCCTCAACATCAAGACAAGGCTTTCCATTTAACAGATCAACCTGGGCTTCAAAATGAAAATCTAGCTTAGAATTAGCGGCCCCATTTCTTGCTTTTCCACGTTTAGTCCGACGATCATTCAACTTAAACACCAATTTATCCCCAAACATATCTTGCAAAGAAGATTTTGAACCTTTAACCCATTTAACTTTCAACTCAGGCATGAAATCACTCCTGGAGGAGAAAATGCGTTTGACCTTGAATTGACTCATCTCGAGTGATTCTCCTTGAAGATGATTTATTTTAATAAAAAACAATTCACCGTTGGCTTTTGCCAGTTTATTTAATATTTATAAAATTCACATCTGGGGATCAATCACCCTTATTCCAGCCTGAGCTTGTCGAAGATTAATCTCAGACCAGTGAATTTACATTCCTCCAGCAGCATCAGAGTGCTTTGATATTCCATTTCAAATTTCCAGGAGCAAGAACTGATTCGCCGATGCAACTGGCAACTGAAAGATCGGACGGTTATCGACTGTTTGAAAACCGGTAATGACTGAGGCCATCCAGAACAGCATCAACGCTGGATCGATGCGACATGAACACCCTCTGCTGACTCTGCTGACGCTTGAGGCTCGGATCGTGATCGGCAGGGACCACCGTGGCCGGCAGACCCTCGAGCAGTTCGCCATCCCCCTGCTGACTGGCCACCACCATCACCTGCTCGAGTGGCAACCCCCAGGAGAGCGCCAGAAAGCGGATCGCCTCGCTGCGGGATGCCCGTTGGGGCAAAACATCGAGAAACCAGTGACAGCGAAGCTGCGGCTGAGCCTGGAGACCATCCCTGCGCAGACGCTGATGAACCAGGCTGAGAAGATCGGGATTGGCGGCTCGCAGGCGGTAGCTGACTTTGAACAGTCCCTGATGAGCAGGCTCCTGAAGGGTGATGTGGTCGTGAAGATCCTCCATCGCTTCAAGCACCGCCTCCCGGTTCCAGGCCTTGGCGATCCTCTGCTGCCAGGCGGTATCGGGGGTCAGCAGCGGACCATGGTGAATGTCCGTTCCGGAACGGGTGATCCAGACCTGCGGATCCGGAAGACGCAACTCGGAGTAGCGCTGACGGGCCAGCGCCAGTGAACGTCCCGTAAGGATGACGAGTCCGCATGTTGACCCGAAGGTCTTTTCCATCAACCGGTTGCGAAGATCTCCAAGCGGCTGACCTTCCGGCAACTCGAGGCTGCTGTCGAGATCCAGCACCAGCAACCGTGAAGGTCCACGTGCCGATCGCCGGACGGAGGAGATCGGCTCCGCCTGCACCTGCCGGATCCGCTCCTGCATCAGCGCCAGGTAACGACACACATGGGCATCCCAGCTGAAATGCCGGCTGACCGCCTCCACACCGTTGTCGCTCCATTGCCGCCAGAGGTTGCGATCACTCCCCGCCTGCTCCAGAGCGCCCTGCAGTGCACCGGGATCAGTCACATCAGCAAGCAGACCGTTCTGGCAACGGGCCTGAATCTCCCGCGGCCCGCCGTCATCGGTGGCCACCATCGGCAGACCGCAGGCGGCGGCCTCAAGAAGGGTGAGACCGAAGGGCTCCGTCAGAGCAGGGTTCACAAACAATCCCCCCTGGCCTGCAGCCCATCGATAAAGAGCAGGAATCTGTGCGGGACTGTGCTGTTTGGGGTAAGCCACCATCCCGTAGAGATCAAACCGATCGACCAGATCAATGACCTGGTGAATCACCTCTCGTTGCTGTTTCTCAAGTTGCCTTGAATCCTGCCGGCAACCCAGCACCATCACCAGATTGTGCCTCTGACGCAGCACCGGCGATCGACCGAAGGCCTCTACAAGGGCTGGAATGTTCTTGCGCCGCACCGCCCTGGAGATGGCCAGCAGGGGTGGGCGTTCCGGTTCGCGCAGAAAGGGGTGGAGAAGAGGCTGCAGATCCAACGGCTCCTGAGATGTTGCCGTTGGATGAAAACGAGTGGCGTCCACACCGGGTGGCACCACTTCAGCCCGGTCGGTCTTGAAGTGGCCATAACGGGAATACTGCTGGTCGGCCTCCTGAGACGTGCTTGTGATCACCAGATCGGCCTGGGCAAGAGCCCTTTCTTCAGCCTCAATGCGCCGACTGATCGAATAGGTCTGCTCGATCTGTTGGCGATCAAGCCCCGACTCCAGAAGACGCCGCTGCTTCTCACGACCCAGGGAATGGCCGGTGAAAACGAGGGGAATACCAAGTCGCTGGCTGATCAGAGAACCGACATAGCCCGCATCCGCATAGTGGGCATGAATCCAGTCCACGGACTGCCCCGGCTGGCGCAGATGCGCCACCAGCTGATCGGCGAGCTCCTCGAGATGGGGCCAGAGCAGCTCCTTGCGCAGATATCTCCTGGGTCCGAAGGGAAATCGAAGGATTCGAGCGCCGGGGGCAATCGTCTCCTCCGATTGGGAGTAATCCGAGGAAACACGCCTGTCATGAATCTGGCGGGTGACAACATCGACCCGCTCGACCTCCGCACGCTGGGCGAGGCTGCGAACCAGTTCAAGCACGTAGAGAGTCTGACCACCGGTGTCTGCATCACGACCCAGCTCAGGATGTGTGGAACGGAACAGCCCGTGAAGATGCAGATGCAACAACCGGATTCCCATTCACCTTCCCCACAGAGAACAATCGACGTAAAAACGTCTTTGATTGTCTCTAGGAGCAGAAGAAGAGCTGAAAAATAAAAAAATTGTTAGAACACTCTTCTGTCTCAGGGGTAAAAACCCCCGTAAATCCCGTGTGGACAAAGCTTTTCAGCCAATGAGAGATTGACACTCCGTGAACACTTTTGTGAACGGGATGCAATCTCAGAGGCTGTTGCTGACATCAACCAGACGCAGACTCTCACTCCCCCAGCCGCCGCCGGAAAACGTGACGGATCCATCAACGGACAACTGTTCATTCAGCCAGGCAAGCATCAGCGGTCCAAGCGGAGAAGCCTGTTTGTCCCCTCGAAAACTGCGCAGGTTGAAGTGATCTGCGCCTTCCGCCAGCACGAGGCGATGACCTTCCCCCACAGCACCACTGATTTGCATCGGAGCCAGTGCCTCAGGACCGGAAGGAACCACCCAGTCACGGGTGCCACTCACCAGAAGCGCCTTGGCACCAAGCGATCCGGAACTGACTGGATCAAAAAGAAGTCGTAGGGGTGGACTCACGGCAACCACAGCCTTGACACGGGAATCCTTGGCGGCGGACTGACGGATCCCTGAAAGCCAGCTGCACTGGAGGACCCAGCTCAGGTTCCGTTCCGGATCTCTGAGATCAGTGCAACGGTTGGCAAGTTTGCGATCCGTGGGTTGAGCACCTGCCAGCTGCAGAGCCGTGGTGCCTCCCCAGGAATGACCGATCACAGCCACTGATTCAGTGTTCAGCGACCGACCCGGCAACAAACGTCCCTCAGCAACGGCATCGAGAAGCGTTGAAACATCGCGGGGCCGAAGCCTCAGTTCCTTCGGCCCCGGAGGTGGGAGATCACCGGCCAACATCGCTTGCTGCTGATTGGAATTACTGCCCGGATGATCCGGCATCAGCACGGTGTATCCATTGGCGGCAAGGAATTCACCCCAGCCTTCAAAGGATTCCGGACCATCCCACAGACCATGGGAAATCACCACCACACGACCATTGGCCTTGGCCGATCCACTGGGGCTCAGGCTGAGGACACGCAGAGGCTGGGGCCTGTGGGCAAGGGGCAGCTGATGCTCCTGACGGATCCAGTCGCCCGGCTGAGGATTTCGATAGGCAGCAGTCTGACCAGCCGCTGTTCCCGCTTTCGCCAGGGCCACCCCCTGCTCCTGATTGGTCTTCAGCCGGAGAACAGTGGCAGCCAGTCTGGACAGATCGATCGAGGCTTCCGTTCCAGGAACTTCACGCAAAAAACCGAGGATGTTGGGCTGTCCCCTGCGTTCNGCACGAATCAGGGCATCGGTNAGCACCCGACCNNTCGGNTCAACCTTNACACCCTCGAGATCAACAAGATCAGCTGCTGCAAACAAAGCCTGCTCAAGCAGNGGTTGGCCTGAGGATCCCTGAAGAAATGCCCTCGTCTCCACCGGNAGGGGNGCCAGNAACACANTTTCCAGCANCTTGGTGAGCCGCCCANCACTGGCAACCTGNANATCCTCAAGATCAGGACTTGAGCGAATCAGCTGCTCAGCTGATTGGACCTCACCAAGATTGATNGTGAAACTGGTNTCCAGAAANGGCATCCGCAGCACCAGNCGCTCNAGAGCCGAGGCNGGTCCNGCANGTGAAGGCCAGTGNNAANCCNAANAGAGCAGCGGNGAGANGGGAGTGGACAGGAAACATCAGGCAGCNAGCTGAACGGTGANGTCAGGAGGATGTTGGNTCAGAACCCNGGCCAGATACTGGCCCGTGTAACTCGTGGANTGTTGNGCNACCTCCTCNGGGGTNCCTGTNACCAGAATCTCNCCACCACGGTCACCTCCTTCGGGGCCGAGATCNATGATCCAGTCNNNNCANCGNACCACATCGAGNTTGTGCTCAATGCAAATGATCGAATTGCCCTTGTCCACAAGCCGCTGCATCACGTCCATCAGTTTGTGCACGTCNTAGAAACTGAGNCCCGTGGTGGGCTCATCGATCAGATACAGGGTCTTGCCNGTCGCNCGNCGNGAGAGNTCNGTNGCCAGTTTCACCCGCTGGGCCTCACCGCCGGAAAGGGTCGGTGCAGGCTGACCCAGCNTCACNTACCCCANGCCGACATCCACAAGCGTCCNCAGCNTGTCCGCAGCCTGCGGAATGGCATCAAANACTTCGGCGGCCTGCTCCACNGTCATCTGCAGAACATCCGCAATGGTGTGACCCTTGTATTTGACCTGCAANGTCTCACGGTTGAATCGAGCCCCCTTGCAGACATCGCACTGGACGTAGACATCCGGCAGGAAATTCATCTCAATCACGTTCACCCCCTGGCCGCGNCAGGCTTCACAGCGCCCACCCTTGACGTTGAAACTGAACTGACCCACCTGATAACCGCGGGCCTTGGCCTCCACNGTGGCGGCGAAGATCTGCCGGATNGGATCAAAAGCGCCGGTGTANGTCGCNGGGTTGGAGCGGGGTGTCCGGCCGATCGGACTCTGATCAATGACGATGACNTTGTCGATCGACTTCAGACCACGGAGCTCACCCAGGCCATTGGGGAACGGCACCTTGTANCCCAGGCCGTTTTCGAGGGCCGGATGCAGCAACTCATTCACCAGGGTGCTCTTGCCGCTGCCGCTCACTCCNGTAACTGACACCAGCCTCCCCAAGGGGAACTCAACGGTGATGTTCTTGAGATTGTTGCGATTGCAGTCCAACAGCTTGAGGGANCGAGTCCCGCCGTCNCGTCGCTCCGCGGGAGTNGGAATCGAACGTCGACCNCTCANGTAAGCCCCNGTGATGGAAGCCTCACTGGCCATCANATNNTCAAACGAACCCTCGGCCACGATGTGACCTCCATGAACACCAGCTCCGGGGCCGATGTCCACGACGTGATCGGCCGCCCGGATGGTGTCNTCGTCGTGCTCGACAACCACCAGGGTGTTACCCAGATCCCGCAGTCNCACCAATGTGTTCAGCAGTCGGTCATTGTCCCGTTGATGCAGACCGATGCTCGGCTCATCCAGCACNTANAGCACACCGGTCAGTCCTGCACCGATCTGGGTTGCAAGTCGGATTCGCTGGGCCTCTCCNCCGGAGAGGGTCATCGCCGGACGATCCAGACTCAGATANTCCANACCNACATCAAGCAGAAACCGAAGGCGAAGACGAATCTCACGCAGCACCAGGTCACCGATCTGAATCTGACGNGAGNTNANNAGCGGTTCGGATCCCTGATGNGANCCGACGCCCATCAATNGTTCAATCCGTTCCAGTGTCTGACCNACACTGACGGCGGTGAGCTCGGGGATCCNGAACGGNCCGACCTTCACAGCCAGAGCCTCAGGNCGGAGTCTCAGACCGCTGCAGGATGCACATGGNACCAGNTCNAGATATTTCTCGAGNTTCTGCCGCTGGGCTTCNCCACTGNCATCCCGCAGCTGNCGTTCAAGNATNGGAAGAATCCCTTCNAANGGNCGGGTGTATCCACCTTTGCCTTTGCGATAACGGCTGTCGGCCTGAATCAGGATCGGNTCCNGACTGCCGTTGAGAAGAACATCCCGCTGCTCATCTGTNAGCTCATTCCAGGGAGTCTTGATCTCGAANCCGAAGGCCTCNCCAACCGAAAACAACAGNGAGAAGTAATAGGAGTTGTCCTTCTCAGCCCAGGGAGCGACNGCNGAATANACAGGNTGGCTGGGATCGGGAATCACCCGTTCCACCGTGAACTTGCGCAGATGGCCGATGCCATGACAGGCCTCGCAGGCTCCGTAGGGGCTGTTGAAGGAAAAGAGTCGAGGTGAGAGCTCCTCCATCACAGCTCCGTGAACCGGGCAGGCGAAATTTTCGGAATAGAGACGCTCGCGCTCCACTCCATCCGGCAACTCCTCCCCCTTCTTTGGCACCACCTCGACCAGAGCAAGACCCTCGCCTCGTTTGAGGGCCGTGCGCAGGGAATCCGTGAGTCGTTCCTGGATTCCCTCCCGTGCCACCAGGCGATCCACCACCACCTCGATGTTGTGGCTCTGGTTCTTGTCCAGTTCGATGTTGTCGGCCAGCTCCCGCACTTCACCATCGATGCGCACCCGGGCGAAGCCCTCAGCCGCGAGTCCACTGATCAGCTTGCTGTGGGTGCCTTTCTTTCCCCGCACCACCGGTGCGAGCAGTTGATAGCGGGTCGATTCAGGCAGCAGCAGGATCTGATCGACCATCTCGTCGATGCTCTGAGGCCGGATCGGGCGTTCGCAACTTGGGCAGTGAGGCTCACCAGCACGCCCGTACAACAGACGCAGATAATCCTGAATCTCGGTGACGGTGCCAACCGTTGAGCGTGGATTGTGACTGGTGGATTTCTGATCGATTGAAATCGCCGGAGACAGACCCTCGATCGCGTCCACGTCCGGTTTGTCCACCTGGCCGAGAAACTGTCTGGCGTAAGCCGACAGGCTCTCCACATAACGCCTCTGACCCTCCGCAAAAATCGTGTCGAAGGCCAGAGAGCTCTTGCCGCTGCCGCTCACCCCGGTGAACACCACCAGCTTGTTGCGCGGAATGGTGACGTCGACGTTCTTGAGGTTGTGCTGACGGGCTCCTCTGACCCGGATCACATTCTCAGAACGCTCTGCGAAGGGATCGTCAGCGGAGGGATCCACGGGCGTTGGCCGGTTCGCGTTTTCGGCAGCAGCTCGCCCCATGACGCCCCGGTGGAAAGCACAAAATCCTAAGAACAAGTCCGGTGATCAGGCGGTGTGCTGGTCCAGCAGGCTGGCTGCATAAGCCTCCGCCTGGTCACCACCTGCGAGATCAGCCAGCTCCCTGCGGCGTTCCCGGGTGTCCCGCAGTCGGGACACCCGGGAATGAGTCACTCCATTCGACACATGTTTGCTGACGCGGAAATGGTGATCCGCCACGGCGGCCACCAGGGGTTGATGCGTCACACAGAACACCTGACGCTGAAGTCCAAGCGTATGGAGCAGATCCCCCATCGCCCCACTCACACGACCACTGACCCCAGCGTCGATCTCATCAAACAACAGCGTGCTGGAGCCATCCACGCCGGCGAGAGTTGTCTTCAGAGCCAGAAGAAAACGAGACATCTCACCTCCGGAAGCCACCTCCATCAGAGGAGCAAGAGGCTGTCCTGGATTCGCTGAGAACAGAAAACGAACTGCATCCGCACCCAGCTGGGAGGGCTCAACAGGCAGAAGTTCCACCTCAAAACGCACATCGGCGAGGCCCATCGGCGGCAGAAGCTCCAGCAGGGACGACTGCAGCAGCCGTGCGTTCCGTGACCGGGATCCATGCAGCTTTCCATTGATGTCATCCCGCTCCTGACTTCGCTGCTGCTCCTCGATCCGCAGACGCTCGAGATCCGCTGCGAAACCACCCTCAACCAGCTGCTGACGCAACTGATCACGGAGCGAGATCAAATCCTTCAGGTCGAGTCCCTGCAGTCGTTGAAGGCGCTTGAGCTCCGCCAGTCGATTCTGAATCCGATCCAGATGCTCCGGATCACTCTCCAGAGACAATCCGTACTGATCCAGGCAACGAAGCAGATCCTCCACACCGGCTTCCAGATCCAGGGCCTGATCCCGGAGTGGCGCAAGCGATCCATCCAGTTGCGTCATCGAGTGCAGCTCATGAATGCCAGCTGCGAAATGGTCCTGCAGCGAAGGAGCCTGATCCGCACCCTCACGGAACCGGGCAAACAGCAGTGCAAGGCCCTCCTGGAGTCGCACTCCATGGACGAGTCGATCCTGCTCCTGATCCAGCCTTTGCTGTTCGTCAGGATCCTCCAGCTGCGCCGCTTCCAGTTGCTCCAGCAAGGACTCCTGCTCGGCCCGATCCTGTTCAAAGCGCTGCGCTTCCTCTTCGCGGGCCTTCAATGCGAGCGAGGCTTGCCGCCAGCGATGCCAGGCCAGCGATGCACTGTCCAGAAGCTGCTGGTGATCCTCACCACCGTGCAGATCCAGCCAACGACGCTGCTGGCCTGGACGGGAGAGCTGCTGGGACTGCCCCTGCACCGTGAGATCGATCAGGAGAGGACGCAGTTCCAGCAGTTGCTGACGGTTAGCTGAACTGCCGTTGATGCGGGAACGGCTGGAAAAACGATCTCCGTCCAGACGCCTCCACTCGCGACTCAGAAGCAACTCCTCCTCCAACTCGAAATCAGCAGCATTCAGCCACTGATTCAGAAGAGGATTGGGTTCGAACCTGGCTTCGATGCAACCACGCTCACAACCGTTACGCAGCAACCTGATTCCGTTTGTGCCCTGGGCACCACCGAGAACGGCATCAACAGCATCGAGAAGAATCGATTTTCCCGCTCCGGTCTCGCCGGTGAGCACTGTGAAACCCGAACTGAAATCCAGTTCAAGACTGTCGATCAGAGCAATATTCTGAAGCCGCAGACCGGTGAGCACGGCCAGCCCGTGTGTTGTTACCGACCGTAGCGGCGGCACAGTTCGTTTAGAAGGGGGTTACATCACCCTCGTGAACGATGGCTGAGGAGCTGGGGGATTTCATCGAAGCAGCGGGATTGCTCGAATACGACCCCGCAGCCATCACACGCATTTACGCGGGACATCCGCAACGCCTGATCCGTCGCCTCTGGCAGACCCTGGTGCCGATCGGGCTTCTGCTGCTTGGGGTGGGATTCGACTGGATCTTCCAGTTGCTCAAGGACGAACGACGAGCCCGATCGAGAGCAAAGGAATGTGCGGAACTGCTGGTGGATCTGGGCCCTGCCTTCATCAAGGCGGGGCAGGCTCTTTCAACCCGACCGGACATCATTCCCCCGCTGCTGCTGGAGGAACTCGCACAACTGCAGGACCAACTGCCTGGCTTTGACAGCGATCTGGCCATGGCCTGCATCGAGGAGGACCTTGGAGGACCTGTGGATGCCATCTACGAACAACTGGATCGTGATCCGATCTCAGCTGCTTCTCTTGGGCAGGTTCACAAAGGAGTGCTGAAGGGCGGGCAGAAAGTGGCGGTGAAAGTGCAACGACCGGGACTGCGTGAACAGATCACTCTCGACCTCTACATCGTCCGAAACATCGCTGCCTGGCTGAACACCAACATTGGGCTCATCCGCAGCGATCTGGTTGCCCTGATCGACGAATTGGGCAAGCGGGTCTTCGAGGAAATGGATTACCTCAATGAGGCCGCCAATGCGGAAAAGTTCGCTGAACTGCACCGCCACAACGCACGTATTGCCGTTCCTGTGATCTACGGCAACGCCACGAGTCGGAGGGTGTTGACGATGGAGTGGATCGACGGGGTGAAACTCACGAATCTGGCCGCTGTGCGTGATCTGGGGATCGATCCCGACGACATGGTGGATGTGGGAGTGAACTGCAGCCTGCAACAGCTGCTTGAACACGGTTTTTTCCACGCCGACCCCCATCCAGGCAATCTCCTGGCAATGGCTGATGGACGCCTCTGCTACCTGGATTTCGGGATGATGAGCGAAGTGAGCAGGGAATCCAGGACAGGACTGATCCAGGCCGTCGTGCACCTGGTGAACCGCAATTTCGGCAAGCTCTCGAAGGACTTCGTCACCCTTGGCTTCCTTGCCGAAGATGTCAATCTCGAGCCAATCGTTCCGGCGTTCGAGACCGTCTTCAGCCAGGCGCTGGAAGCCGGAGTCAACCGCATGGATTTCAAAGCGGTGACCGACGACATGTCCGGCGTGATGTACAAGTTCCCGTTCCGGGTGCCGCCTTACTACGCCCTGATCATTCGCTCGCTGGTGACGCTGGAGGGAATCGCCCTGAGCGTGGATCCCGCCTTCAAGATTCTGGGTGCCGCCTACCCCTACTTCGCAAGAAGACTGATGGAGGACCCGGATCCCCAACTGCGTCAGAGCCTGAAGGAAATGCTGTTCGACGGCGATGCCTTCCGCTGGACACGACTGGAGAATCTTGTTTCCAGTGCAGCGAGTCAGAACCAGATGGATCTCGACACCCTTCTGGATCAAGTTCTCAACTTCCTCTTCTCTCCGAAAGCCGGAATGCTTCGGGATCAGCTGGTGAGCGCCACGGTTGAACGTCTCGATGCCATCGGCTGGTCCACCATGCAGCGACTCGGACGCCGGTTGCCGAAACGACTGCAACCCGATGCGTTGTCAAGATCCGGTTCCTTTTCAGGCGATCCATTGCTCCAGCTGGAACCGGTGCGTGAACTGATTCAGGTCCTTCAATCACTACCTGGCTTCACGCCCGAACTTCTGCTCAGGCGAATGCCACGGGTCCTCAATGAACCAGACACCCGCCGCATGGGACTGCAGGTGGCCCAGGGACTGGCCGAACGTGGAGTTGTCCGCCTGGTACGAGTCGCTGCCGGTGTCTCAACCTAAGTTTGCGTCAATTCCGGTGGGTCGATGACCTTCAGCAAAGTTCGTCGCTGCTCACTCCTGGCCCTGACAGCCGGCCTCGGAATCAGTCTTCATTCCTTTGAGAATCCAGTTCACGCAGCCAAGGACGTTGCCCTGGTGAGTGGAGCTTTTCGTCGGTCCATTCCGGTGAAGGAATTTGAACATCTGGCGGAAACCGGTGAAGCGAAAGGTCTTCTCGGCAATCTTCTGGATCTTTCAGGCCAGGATCCAAAAGAGGTTTCCAAACTTCTCAATCAGAAACTGACACTTCCTCTGGTGCTCACCAGCAGACTGGTGAACACCCGCATNGGTGATGCAATCATCCGTCGGGTCGCACGAATCATCTACCCGATCTACACNCCACANCCNGAGGTGAGTGTTCCCGCNATTCGCGCCGGCGTNATCAACGGTCTTCAGAGCNAGGAAGGACTNTCTGCGGTCGGNTTCNTGAAGGCGTACCCCAACCAGGTGATGGCGGTGAATCTGCCGGCTCTGTTCGATGTGATCGAAAAAGCNGAATCGATCTCNGGNCTGGTGAAATTCTTNTCAGACTCTCCGCTGGATGGTCTGAAGGAAGCNNAGCCNTGANGNAGNAATTCTNCTNCNGCGCCGCCTAGATTCCGGCACAACCTGCCTCCAGCTGGTGTCTCTGTTGCAGAACCTCCGTCGGCGTTTCGCCGCCAATCCTGTGATGCAGGACTGGCCCGGTCTCATTGAGGCGTACCGTCCCTGGCTTCCGGTGACCGGCAAAACTCCGGTGATCACCCTTCGTGAAGGNGCCACACCACTGATNCCGGTCCCNAGCATCTCCGAACGANTCGGNAANGGNGTGAGGGTGTTCGTGAAATACGACGGCCTGAACCCCACCGGATCCTTCAAGGACCGTGGCATGACCATGGCCATCAGCAAAGCGAAGGAAGCCGGTTGTGAAGCGGTGATCTGCGCCAGCACGGGCAACACNAGTGCCGCCGCCGCCGCCTANGCCCGTCGNGGCGGCATGCGGGCCTTCGTTCTGATCCCTGATGGNTACGTNGCCCAGGGNAAACTGGCTCAGGCTCTCGTCTACGGCGCTGAGGTCCTGGCCATCCGCGGCAACTTCGACNGNGCACTGGACATCGTCAGGGAGGCCGCCGAGAAATANCCGGTCACTCTCGTGAATTCNGTGAATCCCTATCGCCTGCAGGGTCAGAANACTGCTGCATTCGANATCATCGACGCCCTNGGAGAGGCTCCNGACTGGCTCTGCATTCCAATGGGCAATGCAGGCAACATCACGGCTTACTGGATGGGTTTCCAGGAATACCAGCAGGCAGGCCNCAGCCGGATCCTGCCGCGAATGATGGGCTTCCAGGCCAGCGGTTCCGCCCCCCTGGTGAACAACTCCACCGTGACAGATCCTGAAACCATCGCCACCGCCATCCGGATCGGCAATCCTGTCAATCGTGAGAAAGCGATCGCTGCCCGAAAAGCCAGCAACGGAGCGTTCCTGGATGTGACTGATGCCGAGATCATCGATGCCTACAAACTTCTGGGAGGCAATGAGGGCATCTTCTGCGAACCGGCCAGCGCCGCTTCCGTGGCCGGCCTGCTCAAGCGGAAGGACGAGGTGCCTGCCGGTGCAACTGTCGTCTGTGTCCTGACCGGGAATGGACTCAAGGATCCGGACACTGCCATCAGCAACAACGATGCTGCCTTTCACACTGATCTGAATCCGGATCTGAACACAGTGGCCGGCGTCATGGGCTTCTAACCGGAGTCCTGCTGCTCAGTTGACACCCCCTCAAAAGGGGGGTTTTTTCATGCTGATCCACCACAGACAACCAACAAAGCGGCTGGGGAAGAGCGGCCACAACCGACCCCACAACCTGGGGAAAGACGCCCCCNGGAGGACANCNCNGGAANGCNNTNTTNTCTCCACANCCTGTGAAGAGGTGGAAAACGGCTGTTTTCTCCCCATNCGCTGCATGGGTTTCCCCAGATGATCACGGCTNTANNAACTNNAAGCGACAGGGATTGCACCGGTTANTCCCCTTTTCCCCAGGACCTACTACGACTGTTGTTNGTTTTATCTTTCTAAGAATTCTTAGAACAGAACAGCCGAAAAGAGGCTGTGAACATTCCGCCCATTGCGCTTCGNTCAANCCTGTGAAACGGTGGGGCACNTCACCAGCACATTCCGGCACNCAGCGCGATGAAAGTGGTCTGTTCCCAGTCCGAACTCAATGCCGCGNTGCAACTGGTCAGCCGGGCTGTGGCGACACGACCCACCCATCCGGTTCTGGCCAATGTGCTCCTGACGGCTGATGCCGGCAGCAACCGTCTCAGCCTCACCGGATTTGATCTCAATCTGGGAATTCAGACCTCCCTGGGGGCAAGCGTGGAAACCAGCGGCGCAATCACGCTTCCCTCGCGTCTGCTCGGTGAGATCGTCTCCCGCCTTGCCAGTGATTCACCGATCACTCTCGCCACGGAGGAATCCGGTGAGCAGGTCCAGCTNACCAGCCTCAGCGGCAGCTATCAGATGCGTGGCATGCCGGCTGATGATTATCCGGAGCTGCCGGTGGTGGAAAGCGGCATGGCNCTGAAGCTGGCGCCGGCCGGACTGGTTCAGGCNTTGAAGGGAACGCTCTTTGCCAGCAGNGCGGATGANGCNAANCAGCTGCTGACAGGCGTTCACCTGCGCTTCAACGATCGCACCCTGGAAGCTGCTGCNACGGATGGTCATCGTCTGGCGGTTCTCCAGGTCGNGGATGTCCTNGACAACGACTCNGNATCCGATGATGGCCCNANGGAGGAGTTTGCTGTGACGCTNCCGGCCCGCTCGCTGCGGGAAGTGGAACGGCTGGTGACNGCCTGGCGTTCCGAAGAGCCTGTGAGNCTGTTCTGNGACCGTGGTCAGGTGGTGTTTCTGGCTGCNGATCAGATGGTCACGAGCCGCACNCTGGAAGGCACCTACCCCAGTTATGGCCAGCTCATTCCNGATGGTTTCACGCGCACCCTGGCNCTGGACCGNCGCAGTCTGATTGCTGCNCTNGAGCGGATTGCCGTGCTGGCNGATCAGCACAACAATGTCGTCAAGTTNTCNAGCCAACCGGAGGATTCGGTTGTTCTGATCAGTGCCGATGCACAGGATGTGGGCAGTGGTTCGGAATCACTTCCAGCGACTCTCACTGGGGATGCCGTTCAGATTGCCTTCAATGTCCGTTATCTGCTCGATGGTCTCAAGTCGATGATGTCCGACCGGGTGGTTCTCCACTGCAATGCCCCCACCACGCCTGCGGTGATTCGCTCCGAGGATGAAACCGAAGCCTTCACCTATCTGGTGATGCCCGTTCAGATCCGTTCCTGATGTGGCTCTACCAGATCAGATTCTGGTCAGCGATCTGCTGAACCACACCGTCCGTTGTGATCTGGGACTGGATCATGGTCCCGGCGTCATGGCCTGGATCCATCCTCCGGTGCATCGTCTGCTGGGGTGGGTCAGCCGACCGTCCGCTCTTCGGATGACACGGGAGGTCTGGAGACTGAATCAGTGCTGTGGTTTCACCGACCAGCAGGTGTACGTCAGGGGAGAACCTGCTGTGACTGATCAGGTCACCCTTGACCGTCTTCCCAGCCTCCTCGACGCCGATCTGGTTGATCGTCACGGTGAGCGTCTTGGCACGCTCGTCGATCTGGTGTTTGAACCTGCAACGGGCGGGATTCTTCATTACCTGGTGGCCCGGAGTGATCCGAGGCTTCCNGGTGGCTCCCGCTGGCGNCTGCTGCCGGACAGGATTGCTGATCAACAGTCCGGTCGTGTNTTCAGCAAGCTCAACAGCCTTGATGATCTNCCCCTGGAGNGGGGGAGTGTGCGTNAGGACCTTCTGCAGCGCACCCAGCGNTGGCGTGAACAGTTGAGGGACATGGGTGATNNGGCNGGAGGGCGACTCGANGGGTGGTTTGAGGAACGACCCTGGGANGATTCCGAGCCATCGCAGGATGCTTCGGACGCCCCGGAGACCCGGNCGCAGNCAGAGGTCTGGGATGATGACCNATGGCAGGAACAGCCCTTGCGTCGACGCACCCATCAGGACACGGATCCCTGGGTCTGACAGGTCGTCCGCAACACTGGTGACTGGCGCTCGGCTGGTCTTGGTTNTCTCNCCTGGATATGACGTTGCCGCTGCCCTGAAACAGGAGGGCCTGAAATCCAGGGACTGGGATGAGATCTGTCGACGGCTCGGACGGGAACCGAATCGAGCNGAGCTCGGGATGTTCGGAGTGATGTGGTCAGAACATTGCTGTTACCGCAACTCCAGATCGTTGTTGCGGGGGTTTCCCACGGACGGTCCGCGNATTCTCGTGGGTCCCGGCGAGAACGCAGGTGTTGTCGANCTCGGAGGTGGTCATCGTCTNGCGTTCAAGATCGAGAGCCATAACCANCCNTCNGCNGTGGAACCNTTCCAGGGAGCGGCCACCGGNGTTGGNGGGATCCTTCGGGACATCTTCACCATGGGNGCNCGTCCGATNGCNTTGCTCAATGCNCTGCGCTTCGGCCCCCTCGAAGACCCCGCCAACGTGGGNNTGATGGAAGGGGTNGTGGCNGGGATCGCCCATTACGGCAATTGCGTNGGNGTNCCCACCGTCGGTGGTGAGGTGGCGTTNGATNCCTCCTATTCCGGNAANCCGCTNGTCAANGCNATGGCGCTCGGNNTGATGGAGACCGAGGAGATNGTNAAATCCGGTGCNCAGGGTGTGGGNAATCCCGTNGTNTACGTNGGCAGCACCACCGGTCGTGATGGCATGGGAGGNGCCAGTTTCGCCAGTGCAGAACTCAGTGCCGATTCTCTGGATGACCGACCTGCCGTTCAGGTGGGGGACCCTTTCCTTGAGAAGGGATTGATTGAGGCCTGTCTNGAGGCTTTCGCNAGTGGTGATGTGGTGGCGGCCCAGGACATGGGGGCTGCNGGACTGACCTGCAGCTGTTCGGAGATGGCTGCCAAGGGCGGCCTGGGNGTGGAACTGGATCTGGATCGAGTCCCCGCCCGTGAACAGGGCATGACCGCTTACGAGTTTCTGCTGTCGGAATCTCAGGAACGGATGCTGTTTGTTGTGAAGGAAGGCCGNGAGGAGCANTTGATGCGGCGTTTCCGCCGCTGGGGTCTGCAGGCGGCTGTNGTGGGTCGGGTGCTTGAGGAGGCGGTGGTGCGGGTGCTCCATCACGGTGAGGTGGCTGCGGAGGTNCCGGCCGCNGCCCTGGCGGAAGACACTCCGATCGAACAGCATGAGCTTCTCCAGGAGCCTCCGGCTGATCTTCNGGAGCTCTGGNGTTGGAGTGAGNAGAACCTGCCGGATCTCGACGATTGCGGCTCNGTTCTGCTNCGTCTGCTCGACGATCCCACCATCGCCAGCAAACGCTGGGTTCATCGTCAGTACGACCAGCAGGTTCTTGCCAATACGGTNCTNTCATCAGGCGCGGCAGATGCCGCTGTGGTGCGGCTCAGGCCGCANCAGGGGGATGGATCGCTGGCNACNGCAATCANGGGTGTGGCGGCCACGGTTGATTGCCCTGATCGCTGGGTGGCACTCGATCCGGAACGCGGNGCGATGGCGGCTGTTGCNGAAGCGGCTCGAAACCTCAGTTGCGTTGGTGCTGAACCGCTTGCGATNACCGACAACCTCAATTTTCCTTCNCCGGAGACTCCGAAGGGCTANTGGCAGCTGGCGATGGCCTGTCGTGGAATCGCTCANGCNTGCCGCGCACTAAAGACGCCAGTGACCGGAGGCAATGTCTCTCTGTACAACGAAACCAAACGCGATGACGGCAGCCTGCAGCCGATTCATCCCACTCCGGTGATCGGAATGGTGGGTGCTGTTGATGATTTATCTGCTGTGACCGGTCTTGGATGGCGCCAGGAACAGGATTCCATCGTCCTGATCGGAGTGCCGCCGGATGATTCTGACGACCCCGCTCTCGGTCTTGCAGGCAGTGCCTACCAGACGTTGGTGACTGGTCAGCTTGCCGGTCGCCCCCCTCTGATTGATCTGGAAAGGGAGGCCAGGGTTGGCGGGTTTGTTCGTGAAGCCATCGCCTGCGGCATTCTGGGGTCCGCCCATGACTGCAGTGACGGTGGTCTCTGTGTCGCTCTTGCGGAGTCTTCAATGGCCTCTGATCTCGGCATTGCAGTTGATCTCAAGCTTGGTGATGTCCGTTTGGACCGTGTTCTTTTTGCAGAGGGAGGCAGCCGCATTGTTGTGTCGGTGAAGGCTGAGCGGCTTGGTGACTGGGAGGCCCTGATCCGTGATCATGCTGATCTTCCTGTCACTCATCTCGGTGCTGTGACAACAACGCCAAGGTTGACCATTCAGTCGGATCAGGGTTTGGTTATGGATCTGGGTCTTGACCAATGTCTTGATGCGTATGACAAGGCTCTTCCTCGTCGGATCAGTTCAGGCATTGATGTTCAGGAATGACCGATTTCTGCTTTGCTAACCTAAGTTAGTTTTGTTTTTTATTTTTAACCTTTTCTGCGCTCAATCAATGAATTTGCGAATTCAAATCAAACGCATTGAGTCTCGATTTGACTTTTGTTTTTGCTCAGGAGGTATTTAAGAATGTGCGGAATTATTGGTATGTTCTGCGTTGATTCAGTTAATCAGCAGATTTACGATAATTTACTTTTGCTTCAGCATCGTGGTCAGGATTCTGCGGGAATTGCGACGATGGATAACCATACGTTTCATATGCATAAGGCCACAGGACGTGTGCGTGAAGCATTTAGAACACGTGATATGAGAAAACTTTTTGGTAATGTAGGTATTGGTCATGTTCGTTACGCCACACGAGGAGCAGCAGCAGCAGATGTAGAAGTTCAACCTTTTTATGTTAACGCTCCATATGGAATTACATTCGTTCACAACGGCAACCTAACGAATACTCATCAACTCGAACAGGAACTGTTTAAAGTTGATCGCAGGCATACGAATTCATCCAGCGATACTGAGATGCTGGTGAATGTTCTTGCAACGGAAATCCAGGCTCAGATTACAGGAGGCGATCTCACTCCTGATCAATTGTTTGATGCTGTTTCATCTTTGCATCGGCGAGTACAGGGTTCATATGCAGCGATTGCTCTCATTGCCGGACACGGTTTGCTGGCTTTCCGTGATCCCTATGGAATTCGGCCTCTGATTCTGGGTCGAAGGAGATCGGATAAGGGGCCAGATGAATGGATTGTGGCCAGCGAATCTCTGGTGATTGAAAACAATGGTTATGAGATTATTCGTGATATCAATCCTGGTGAGGCTGTCTATATTGATTTTGATGCCAATATGCACCATCGCCAGTGCGCAGAGATATCAAAATTGATTCCATGTGCGTTTGAATATGTTTACCTTGCAAGACCTGATTCTGTAATGAACGGAATCTCTGTTTATGAGTCTCGGCTGCGTATGGGAGATCGGCTTGCGAAAACAATAGCGCGTGAAATACCTGCAGGTGATATTGATGTTGTGATGCCTATCCCTGATTCTGCTCGACCATCTGCAATGCAGGTTGCAAAGCAGCTTGGTATTGAATATCGAGAAGGTTTTTATAAGAATCGATATGTGGGGAGAACATTTATTATGCCAGGACAGGCTGAAAGAAAAAAATCAGTGCGTCAAAAATTGAATGTACTTGCAGCTGAATTTACTGGAAAGAACGTTCTTATTGTTGACGATTCGATTGTCAGGGGAACAACCTCGAAGGAAATTGTCCAGATGGCGAGAGCTGCTGGAGCGAACAAAGTTGCCTTCACTTCTGCTGCTCCTCCAGTCCGTTACCCCAATGTTTACGGTATAAACATGCCGACTCGAGGAGAGTTGTTGGCATATGGAAGATCAGTGGAGGAGATTTCTGACATTCTCTCCGCTGATCATGTCGTTTATCAGACTGTTGAAGACTTATTGGAAAGTATCGTTCAGAATACTGGTATCAAGGATTTGGAAATGTCCTGTTTTGATGGTCACTATGTAACAGGTGGGATTGATGAGGAGTATTTTATTTGGCTGGAAAACAATTATGCATCCTAATTGTGGATGTTGTTACTGAGTTTCGATTGAGTTAGTGATTTCAATGATTGATTCGTTGTTTTGGAGTTTTAATTGATCGTTAAATGTCAGACCTGGCTGGACCTCCTCCAGGCTTGAGGAGTCGATGCGACCATTTCGTTGTTCGCTGCTTCTCACGCCGATCAAGCCAGCTGCGGCAGCCACTCCGGCAATGCGATTGGCATCGTCTGTCAGCTGGATCACCATCGTGCCAAGGTCGCCACGCTGTGATCGACGCAGAGTACTGAGATCCACTCGGCTGATCCCTCCCTGCGTACTGACAATCACCACATTTGGTGTCTTCGGCACCATTGCAGCGGCGAGTTGTTCCCCGGGAAGCAGGCGCATCGTCATCGGCCCCTGGGCCAGTCGTCCCATAAGGGGAAGCGTCTCATCGTTGATCGGCAGTCGAAGCGCCCGGCCGATGTCGCTGAACAGGAGCAGATCCTGATGTTCCACACAAATGGTGGCATCTCTCAATTTCACGCCGTCCTTGAGTTTCACCACACTGGTTGCGCGTCCGGAGAGGTCCAGCACCTCCTCCAGAGGCAAGCGCTTGAACCGCCCGTCACTGCTCAGCAGGCCAAGGCTGAGCTTGTCTGATTCCTGTTGAGGCAGTTGCAGGAGAGAAACCACCGGGTCCCCTTCGAGGCCGTTTGGAAGGAACCGCTCGAGGCTTCCGGGTTGTTGGCCAGCGAATTCCCAGCGGACCATTGCAACCCGGCCGGCGGAACTGACTGCCAGCAGCCGCGGTGGTGGTTCGATCGGAAGAATGACCCTGGCTGGAGACGGTGCATCACCGACATCACATGGATCGTCAAGGTGCATGCGACCCAGCACCTGAGGTGTGACGATCTTCACCTGGCCATCGACCTGGATCAGTAGACGGCCATCCCCGGGTAGCGCTCCCAGAGCCTGCTGACGCAACAGTTCGGTGTTCGGTCGCTGGCTGGCAGCACGTTCAGCGATCAGGGCATCTCCGCCTTCGACCAGTCGCGTGCGTCGGGGGGTGGCAAAGCGTTTTTTCAGTGCCTTGAATTCGGTGACCATTGCATCAAGCAACTGGTCCCGGTTATCCAGCAGCAGTTTCAGCCGTTCCCGTTCCGCACGCAACTCGTCCAGCTCCTGCCTGAGACTTTCCTGCTCCAGGCCCGTCAGCCGTCGCAATGGCATGGCGAGAACCGCATCAGCCTGTCGCTCGCTCAGTTCCAGCCGCACCATCAGGCTGGCTCTTGCCGAGGCGGCGTCGTTGGCCTCCTGAATCATTGCGATCACGGCCTGAAGATTGTTGAGGGCTGTGATCAGGCCCTCCACCACTTCAAGTCGATCTTCGGTTTTGCGAAGGGCGTGACTGGTCCGGCGGATCAGCGTCAGCTCCCGATAATCAAGAAAGGTTTGAAGCAGTTGCCGAAGAGACAGCTGTTGAGGCTGTCCATTCACGAGTGCAAGGAGAATGGCGCCGAAATTGCTCTGCAGTGCCGTGCGGCGCTGCAGGTCCTTCAAGACCTTCTCCGGATCGGCATCTCTTCTCAGCTCCACGACAACCCGCATTCCTTCGCGGTCGCTTTCATCGCGGATATCAGCGATACCGCCGATTTTTCCGTCGTTGACTGATTCAGCCAGTTTTTCGATCCAGCCAGCCTTGCTCAGCTGATACGGAAGTTCCGTCACCACAACAGCGTTGCGCTTGTGGCGACCCTTTCCAAGCTGCACTTCCTCGGTGTGGGCGACTCCGCGCATCGGAATGCTGCCCCGTCCGCGAAGGTAGGTGTCCTCGAGTCCGGAGCACAGAAGCACTTCCCCGCCCGTGGGAAAATCCGGGCCTGGAATCAGCTTCCTCAGTGTTTCGTCGCTGAGACTCGGATTGCGGATCATCTCAATGAGGCCGTCCACCACCTCCCCGAGATTGTGGGGGGGAATGCTGGTTGCCATGCCGACAGCGATGCCGGAACAGCCATTCAGCAGCAGAAAGGGAAGCTGAGCCGGAAGAACGGTCGGTTCCTGCTGGGAACCATCGAAGTTCGGTGCAAAGTCAACCGTGTCATCGCCGATTTCCTCGAGCAGTGCCTGATGGGCGATCGGTGCAAGGCGCGTCTCCGTATAACGCATTGCTGCTGGTGGATCATCGTCCACTGAGCCGAAATTGCCGTGACCATCGAGGAGAGGGTGACGGCTTGCAAAACTCTGCACCAGACGAACCAGAGCGTCGTAGACCGCCTGATCGCCATGGGGGTGATATTTACCGAGAACGTCACCGACGACGCGGGCACATTTGCGATAAGGGCGATCCGGCGTCAGCCCCAGTTCCTGCATTGCGAAGAGGATTCGCCTCTGCACCGGTTTGAGGCCGTCACGGGCATCAGGCAGTGCTCGTCCCACGATCACGCTCATGGCGTATTCGAGGTAGGAACGCTGCATCTCCTGATGCAGGGCAATCGGTTGGACGCGCTCCTCAGCCATTCGGTCCGCTGATGTCCGTTCCGAAAGAGCTCAGCCTACAGATGATCACTGGCGTTTCTTCCAGGTGGCGTTGGCCTGGGCTCTTTCAACGCTGTCTGCCATGTTCGATTCGCCAAGAAGCCTTGCGGTTGCCTGCCGGATACGGAAACCCCAGAGCTGTTCCTGCTGATGGGGAGCCAGCACATAATTCGGATTTTTGGANANAGCTGTCCTCGCNAGGCTCAGGGCTTCGTCCGATTGATTTTTCTGGTGGAGAGCCGCTGCAAGAGCAAGCATNGGTTCGGCNTTCTCCTCAAGCTTCAACACCCGTCGCCATCGTTTGATCGCNTCATCAGTGCGACCCATCTCAAACAAAACGAGGGCCTGATTGTTCAGTGCCTCCCAGAACTGTGGCTTCAGATTTGTGGCCTTCTCAAAGGATCTCAACGCCAGTTGAAGATCGTCCTGCATGATCCGGGCGTTGCCCAGGTCGAAATACGCCGCGGCATTCTCCGGATCCAGCTTCAAGCCCTGATTGATCAGGGGAATGGCGTCGTCGGGACGTTCTGCCCGCAGTGCCAGAGCTGCTTCAGCAAACCAGAGGCCCGCTTTGTTCGGATTGAGTTTCTTTGCTATCGCCAGGGATCCGCTGGCCTCTTCCAGCTGATCGCTGCGCAGCTGGGCCTCCGCCAGGATCGACCAGAAGCGTTCGTCGTTCGGGTTGAGGCGGACGGCCAGGGCCGCCAGTTGCGCAGCTTCCCTGGGCTGCCCGAGCTGCAGCAACTGAGCGGCCGTACGTCCGATTCCGATTGCCGATCCAGTCAGTTCCTCTTTGGCCGGCAGGTAGATGTATGGAACAAGAGCCTGAGCCGGAGCAGCAGCCATTGCCGTGCCCAGGGTGATCAGTGCAACTGCGAGACCTGTGCGGATGTTGAAACGGCCGGTCTTCATCGCGGAATCTCAGTTTTCAAAGGGTAGGAGCCTGATCCGGTTCTGCCGCAGTGGCATTGCGTCGCCACATCCAGGGCTTGATCCGGCGCAGGGCGGATCCCCTCAGCCGTTCATCCCAGGTGGCATCGTCCCATTGAAGGAGATCGTCCCGTTTCAGATCGAGCATCCAGGCTTTGGGTTGCAGCTCAGGTTCTTCGCTGACAGGAAGATTGCGATGGTTCCAGGGACAGACGTCCTGGCAGATGTCGCAGCCGGCGATCCACGGTCCGAGTGCTGATCGGATCGCTTCAGGAAGTTGGCTCTCTCGGTTTTCGATGGTGTGATACGCCAGGCATCGATTCGAGTCCACAACGAACGGTTCCCGGATCGCAGTGGTGGGACAGGCATCGATGCATGCGCTGCAGCGTCCGCAGAGACTTCGTGCAGGAGCATCCGCCACCAGGGGCTCCGTTGTGAGCAGGTGACCGATCAGCATCCACGATCCCCGCTGGGAATTGATCACATTGCTGTGTTTTCCTATCCAGCCCAGGCCGGCCTCTTCCGCCCAGGCTTTGTCGAGCAGAGGGGCCGAATCAACGCAGGCACGCCATCGACAGTCCGGTCGCTGTTCGGAGAGCCAGCGACCGATCCGTCTCAGACGCTGATCGATCACACGGTGATAGTCACGACCCCATCCGTAGCGGGCGATTTTCAGTGATCCAGGTTTTTGTTGATCTGCCACGTGATAATTCAGTCCCACGGCCAGAAGGCTTGTGGTGCCTTCCAGCAGCAGAGCAGGATTGCGGCGGCGCTCCGTAGCCATCCAGGTCATATCCGCTCCGAATCCACGTTCCAGCCATCGCTGCAGGGCGGCTGTCCGCAGCTGCAGTCGCTCACTTCCGGGAAGACGCGCGATCCCCACCGGATCGAATCCCTCCTGATAGGCGCGTTGCTTCAGCGCCAGGCTCAGCCCTGTCTGTCCATCGTGATCCTCCCCGGACATCGGCCGTAAGGTGATGTCCTTTCAGTATTCACCTCGTGACAGCAACCAGCACAGGACGTTTGGCGCCTCTGATGCGCTGGCTCGGTCTGACGATCGTTCTTGTGCTGGTGTTGCAGATGGCAGCTGTTCTGGTTGGTATTGACTGGTCAGCAGAGGGACCGCGACCTCAGATCACGGGTCCGCTGGTGGCTCTGGCGCCGCTTGGTTTTGTTGGTTTGCTCATCTGCTTGCTTGCGTCCCGTCTGGAGGTTCCAGAGCAGCGACTTACACCTCTGAGAATTCTGATCTGCGCTTTGTCGGGAATCCTGGCGCTTGGGATGGTGATTGCTGTTCCGTACTCCCTCGATTCCGGATCCGGCGATACAGCAAGAACTCAGAATCTTGATCAGGGACGGCAGGCCCTCAAGGAAGCACGTGCCATCCGGGATGATTCCGAGCAGATGAAGGCATTCGGAGAGCAGCTCGCCCAGGCTGGTCGTCTGGCTGCTGATGCCACCGATCAGGACAAGCTGCGAGCTGCCGAAACCATGATCGATGAGCAGATCTCCCAGATCGCGACTCAACTCAAGCTTGTTGAATCCCAGCAGAAGCGGGATACAAGGCAGCGGATCATCGGTGGAACCACCACAGCCGTGGTGCTTGCGATCGCTTTTGTTCTTCTGGCCCTCACGGCTGTGCTCTGATCGCTGGTTAGGTTGGTCAGACTCTTCAAAATCTGGGTGCTGAAGCCCCTTGGTCCAGTCCAATCCCAGACCTGATCTTCCGCTGGCCTCCAGGCTTCAGCAGGACCTAAAGAACGACCTGATTGCTGGTTTGCTTGTGGTCATACCACTTGCAACAACAATCTGGTTATCAACGATTGTCAGTCGTTTTGTACTTGCTTTTCTCACATCGATTCCGAAGCAGTTCAATCCGTTCATCAATCTGAATCCTCTGCTTCAGGATTTGATCAATCTGTCTCTCGGTCTGACGGTTCCTCTGATGGGAATCCTTTTGATCGGATTGATGGCGAGGAATATTGTTGGTCGCTGGCTGCTTGAGTTCGGCGAGGGAACCCTCTCCCGAATTCCCTTGGCGGGTTCTGTCTACA
>NYUU01000010.1 GCA_002684175.1 Synechococcus sp. CPC35 | reverse complement strand
TTGAGACAAATGGGATTTAACAGCGAGGATTTTGTTGGTTGATATTGTTTGTGGCAATCGGATTGGATTTGTTGTTGCAATTAGCGCGCAGATTGTCTTTCTGGAAGGAATTTTCCTTGAAGATATTTTTGCCTAGAAGTAAACATCCACATTGCTGCGTCCGCTGGATTTCAGCCAGTTTTCAATGTCCAGGTAGCCACCTGGGTTGAGCCGCACTGCTTGCGTCCAAACATC
Organism: Synechococcus sp. CPC35; assembly: GCA_002684175.1. GTDB lineage: Bacteria > Cyanobacteriota > Cyanobacteriia > PCC-6307 > Cyanobiaceae > Parasynechococcus. The sequence goes on along the minus strand of NYUU01000010.1, from coordinate 6,716 downwards.
CGCCGCCTGATCGAACCAGCGATCAGCGTCATCCTGGCGTCCTTCCTCCTCTGCTGTTCGACCCCATTTCTCAAAAATCAAACCCATGTTTTTGAGACATGAGGGCTGCTTGGGGTTCTCGTCGAGGGCTTGTCGATAGGTGCCGATCGCTCGCTCCTCCTCCCCGTTTGACATGTAGATAATCGCCATGTTCTTGAGGGTTTCGCCACGGTCGGTGGGGTTGTCCTCAAGTTTCAGCGCTTCCTCGTAGTTCTCCAGGGCTTCGGCATAGTCGCCGTCATTTTGTGCTGACAGGCCATCGCGGTAATACACATAGGCCTCTTTGGAGCGGGCATTGATCGGCAGAAGCTTGACGATCAGGTCCGCCATCACCGTGAAGCTCTTGTCGATGAAGTTGTCGTTTCGGTTGCTGCGGGGCACGGAGGTCCGACGGACGCATCACCATCCTGACGGCAGCGGATCCCGACCTAGCCTTGGCTTAACGATTGATGTCCTGTGAGTTCAGCGGTGCAGACCGTCGTCCTCGATGTCGAGGGAATGAAGTGCGGCGGTTGCGTGCGCGCTGTTGAGCGTACGCTTCAGGAGCAGCCCGGTGTTCAGCGGGCTGACGTCAATCTCGTCAGCAGAGCGGCCTGGCTTGATCTGGATGAGACGACAGGTGATGTCGCCGCGGTTCTCACTGCACTCGCTGATCGCGGTTTCCCTGCCAGGGAGAGATTGCTGAACGAAGCGATCGGTTCCGGTGCTGCCACCCACCCCGGATGGTGGAAACAGTGGCGGCAGTTGATGGTTGCCCTGCTGCTGCTGCTGCTTTCCGTCCTGGGGCATCTGAGCGAAGCAGGCCTGCTCACGCTGCCGGTCATCGGTGGGCTGCCCTTTCACGCAACACTCGCAACAGTGGCTTTGCTCGGTCCAGGCCGGCCGATCCTCACCGGTGGCGTTGCCGCTGCCAGGGCTGGTGCTCCCAGCATGGACACCCTGGTGGGCCTTGGCGTCGGCAGTGCCTATCTGGCCAGTCTGGCGGCCTTGATCTGGCCCCAGGTGGGATGGCCTTGTTTCTTCAATGAGCCGGTGATGTTGCTGGGCTTTGTCCTGCTGGGGCGTTTTCTGGAGGAACGGGCTCGCTTCCGCACCGGTCAGGCTCTTCAGCAACTGGTGCAACTTCAACCGGACACGGCTCGCCTGGTGTTGCCTGATGGTGAGATCCGCGATGTGCGCGTTGGGGCCCTGAGACCTGGTGAGCGAGTTCAGCTGCTCCCAGGAGATCGTGTCCCTGTCGATGGACAGGTTGTTGAAGGCCGATCGGCTGTTGATGTATCAAGCCTCACCGGTGAACCACTCCCTTTCCAGGCTGAACCGGGAGCTGAGCTGTCTTCCGGAAGTCTCAATCTCGAGGCTCCTCTGCTGCTCGAAGTGACCAGGGTTGGAGCCGAAACGGCTCTGGCCAGGATCATCCGGCTGGTGGAACAGGCTCAGGCCCGACGGGCCCCGATTCAGGGTCTGGCAGACCGGGTGGCAGGGCGCTTCTGCTACGGAGTGATCGCGATCGCTGTGAGCACGTTTCTGTTCTGGTGGCTGTTCGGGGCAGACCACTGGCCGCAGGTCCTGCAGGCCTCGGCCCCCGGAATGCCCCATTCCACAGGCATGCATCACACCGGTCTTGGAAGCGGAGCCACCACTCCCGTCGGCCTTGCACTGCAGCTTGCGATCGCTGTGCTGGTGGTGGCCTGCCCATGTGCCCTCGGCCTGGCGACACCAACGGTGATCACGGTGGCCACCGGTCTCGCTGCACGAAAGGGTTGGTTGTTCCGGGGCGGAGATGTGCTCGAAACGGCCGCTTCGCTTGACCGGGTCGTGTTCGACAAAACCGGCACACTCACCATCGGCCGTCCACTGGTGACCGAAGTCTTTGCCGATTCACCCGAACGATTGCTGCAGCTGGCGGCAAGCCTTGAACAGAGCAGTCGCCATCCTCTGGCGCATGCCCTGATGCAGGAGGCTCAGCGGCGGAATCTGCCATTGCTGCCGACTGCCGATGTCCGAACGCTTTCCGGGCAGGGTCTGGAAGGAGAACTTGATGGCAGTAACGAACTGATCCGTGTGGGACAGCCCGACTGGCTCTGTCAAACCGGAGTTGTCATTCCTGAGATGGCCAGAAGCTGGCTGGCTGCTGCGAGTGGTTCTGTTGTGGCCGTCGCTTGCGACAACCAGCTGCTGGGACTTGTGCAGATCGAGGATCAGATGCGTCCGGATGTGGGAGCCGCCCTGCAGCGGATGCGCAGTCAGAAGCTCAAGCTGGCTGTGTTCAGCGGAGACAGGGAAGCCTCCGTCCGCCGCCTGGGTCAACAGCTTGGGTTCACCCCCGAGGATCTGGCCTGGCAGATGCTTCCGGAACAGAAGCTGGAGCGCCTGGAACAGCTGCGCCGCCATGGGCGTGTGGCGATGGTTGGAGATGGAATCAACGATGCACCGGCACTGGCAGCTGCTGATCTCGGTATCGCCATCGGCACCGGCACCCAGATCGCACAGGACACCGCAGGCATGGTTTTGCTGGGTGACCGGCTGGACAATCTGCCGGAGGCCCTGACCCTGGCGCGTCGCACGCTCGCCAAGGTGCGTCAGAACCTGTTCTGGGCGTTTGGCTACAACCTGATTGCTCTGCCTGTTGCGGCTGGTCTGCTGCTTCCTGGATTCGGCTTGCTGCTGTCGCCGCCTCTAGCTGCTCTGCTGATGGCTCTCAGTTCGATCACGGTGGTGATGAATGCCCTGGCACTGCGGCCGGCATGAGCGGGCGCTTCATCGTTCTCGATGGAATTGATGGCTGCGGTAAAACCACTCAGCTCGACCACCTGACGACCTGGTTGCCGTCCAGTGGGCTGATGCCCCCTGGGGCAGAGCTGATCCGGACCCGTGAACCAGGCGGGACGCCGCTGGGGGAGGCCTTTCGTCAGCTGCTTCTCCACGGGACTCCTGGCGAGGAGCCTTCTGCCACGGCGGAACTGCTGCTTTATGCGGCTGATCGCGCCCAGCATGTCGACACCGTCATCCGGCCTGCGCTTGTGCGTGGTGACTGGGTTCTGAGCGATCGTTTCTCCGGCTCGACCCAGGCCTATCAGGGAGATGGCCGCGGTCTGGACAAGGGTTTGATTGAGCGTCTGGAGCNGATCGCNACNGGAGGACTTCAGCCTGAGCTGACCATCTGGCTTGATGTGCCTCTGAAGGAGAGCATCCGCCGTCGGNGCGGAGAGGCGGATGACAGGATCGAAGCAGAAGGGCANGCCTTTCTGCAGAGAGTGTCCGANGGATTTGCGCTGCTGGCCGCCCAACGAAACTGGTGCCGGCTGGAGGCAGATCGACCGGTGGCCGAGATCAGGCGGTCGATCGAGCGGCAGCTTGTCGATCGCCTGAGATGAACGGTCTTTTCGATGATCTGATCGGTCAGCCCCTGGCGGTTGATCTTCTCGGTGCTGCGCTTCGAAACCGGCGTTTGGCCCCGGCCTATTTGTTCGCTGGTCCGGAAGGGGTCGGTCGTCGGCTGGCGGCAATGCTTTTCCTTGAGGGGGTGCTTGGAGAGGGGCAACCCTGCGAGCGTCAGCGTCGACGCCTCGAGCAGCGCAACCACCCTGACCTGATGTGGGTGGAACCCACTTACCAGCATCAGGGTCGCCTGCTCAGTCGCTTTGAAGCCGAGGAGGCTGGCATCAGCCGCCGTACACCACCCCAGCTTCGGTTGGAGCAGATTCGTGGAGTCAGTCGCTTCCTGGCCCGTCAGCCGGTGGAGGCAGCGCGGGGCATGGTGATCATCGAAGCGGCGGAAGCCATGGCTGAAAGTGCTGCCAACGCCTTGCTCAAGACCTTGGAGGAGCCAGGGCACGGGCTGCTCATCCTGTTGTGTGCTGCGCCGGAGAGGCTGCTGAGCACGATCCGCTCTCGTTGCCAGCTGATTCGTTTCCTAAGGCTTGAACCCTCTGCCGTTGAGGCAGTGTTGAAACGTGGGGATGCCCTTCAACAGGACCAACCAGAGCTGCTTGCCATGGCCGCAGGCTCACCGGGCGCTCTGCTCGCGCATCGACGTATCTGGGCAACGTTGCCCGAGGAGCTGATCCAGCGCTTGCAGTGTCTGCCCAGCGAACCAATCCATGCCCTGTCCCTGGCCCGTGATCTGAGTGAAAATCTCGATGGAGAGCAGCAGCTGTGGCTGATCAACTGGTGGCAACAACATCTCTGGGATGGCTCTCAGAGAGCTGATCATCTTCAGCGTCTTGAGCTTCTCCGCCGTCAGTTGCTGTCCTTTGTCCAACCCAGACTGGCCTGGGAGGTTGCTCTGCTTGATCTGATGGAGGGCCAGGCCCCATTCAGAGGTAGTTGATCAGGCTGTCGCCCGATCACCTTGTTGCTTTCGCTCTTCACGTGCCATGGCCACGACATCCTCATGGCCCTCAACGTCAACAGTGCTGGGGAGTTCGAGGCAGTAGCCCGCGCCGTAAACGGTTTTGATGAAACGGGGCTTACGGGGATCGGGCTCAAGCTTGGTGCGCAGGTGACGCACGTGAACTCTGATGGTTTCAATGTCATCATCCGGTTCATAGCCCCAGACCTCCTTGAGGATCAAGGACGGCGCAACGGTCTGACCATGTCGTTGAAGCAGACAGTGGAGAAGCTCAAACTCCAGATGGGTCAGGCGGACAGGATTGTCGAACCAGATCGCCTCGAACCGTTCCGGCACCAGGGTCAGCGGGCCATAACTGAGGATTTCACTGTGGTTGCCAGCACCGACCGGAGCTCGATCACTGCGTCGTAGCAGAGCTTTCACCCTGGCCTGAAGTTCTTCGAGATCAAATGGTTTGGTCAGGTAATCGTCTGCTCCGGAGTTGAATCCGCTCACTTTGTCCTTGGTTCCACCAAGTGCAGTCAGCATCAGAATCGGGATGCCTGCAGTTCTCTCATCACGCCGCAGTCTCTGGCAAAGGGTTAAGCCATCCACTTTCGGGAGCATGAGATCCAGAAGGATCAGATCCGGGGTGTACTGCAGTGCAAGGGCCTGACCCTTGATGCCGTCATCGGCCCGTTGCACATCGAAACCACTGTGCTCTAGGTGGCCGCTCACCAGGTCTCGCATGTCCTGGTCATCTTCGATTAGCAGGATGCAGGGCTTCATCAGTTCAGCGGCGAGACAATCGGGGAAGCAGCGTGAATGGAGCGAATACGTTGCTTTGCAGATTCTCTCAACGATTCGCAGTTTCTGCAGATTTTCGATTTGCGAGCGAAAAGTCGAGATCGGAGCTCAGATCACTTGCCCTGGAATGAGTTTCGGAGCACTGAATCAGTCGCGAGCTCGAGGCGTGTTAAGGAAGTCTTCCGTTTCGGGAAGGTGGCCTTCATCAAAATTCTTTTTTGAACATTAAAAAAGCCACAGCTATGGACTGTGGCTTGAAGCTCCCCGGGCGGGATTCGAACCTGCGACCAATCGATTAACAGTCGACCGCTCTACCGCTGAGCTACCGAGGAATGGGATCGATAGAACCTACCTGTCTGACCTGCCGTCCTGCAAGCGCAGTCGAAGTTGTTTTCCAGGCATCCAGGGGCCGATGCGTCCGTCCGTCATCTGAGCCGCTCCGTTGGAGTGGTCGAGTTCCTCGAGTCGGTGGGTGATCCACAGGGCAGTGATCGGATCGGAGCTTTTCTGGCAAAGCTGCTGAACTGTGTTCAGAACGGTCCGCTGGCTTTCAGGGTCGAGCAGTGCCGTTGGCTCGTCCAGAAGCAGCAGACGAGCCTCGCTGGCGAGGGCTCCGGCAATGGCCAGTCTCTGTTTCTGGCCTCCGCTGAGGGTATGAATCGGACGGTTGATCAGGCCGTCGAGGCCCAGCCGCTGCAACAGTTCAGTGACCTGACCCGTCCTTTGCTTTTGTGATTTTTCAGCGGACATCCCAAGCATCAGGTCGCTGCCGCAGCTGGGCAGAAGCAGCTGGTGATCAGGGTTCTGAAACACCATGGCCGCTTTCCCCGGACGCTTGATCCTGCCGCTCTGGGGCTCCATCAGCCCGGCGATCAGGCGGAACAGCGTGCTTTTGCCGCTGCCGTTGCTGCCCACCAGCATCCAGAGACCACGACCCGGAACAGTGAGGTTGCACCCTCTCAGCGCCTGATGACCATTGGGCCAGTGGTGGCTGAGGTTTTCGATGCAAAGTTCATCGTCATGACTCAAGGGAAAACCCGGGGCGCTTGCTGCCACCCGTTGCCGAAGCCTTTTCATAAAGCTGGACGGCCAGTACTTCACTGATCAGAAGGGTTGCTTTCTTTCCCTCGACCTTCTCGCAGGTCAGCTCCATTAGTCGAGGTTGTCCCTGTTCGATGGATTGCCGGATCTGCTGGTAGAGAGCTTCGGCGTCGCCATGCTCCTTGCGCTGCACGGAGACCGGAACCGGGCTCATACGCATGGACAGTTCGATGACGTACACGGCTTTGTTTCAGATCGTTCACCATCCTCGCGGAACCGCGGGCCCCGCCGCGATTCGTGTCTGGGCATTTCTACTTATCGTCAACAGATCTGTTCGGAGAGCCGCCCCATTTCAGGAATCAGCCCCTAGGCTCGCAATGTAACGCTCTATTAAGCCCGTCTCATGACGATCGCTGTAGGACGCGCGCCACAGCGGGGATGGTTTGACGTCCTCGATGACTGGCTCAAGCGCGACCGCTTCGTTTTTGTCGGCTGGTCC
>NYUU01000009.1 GCA_002684175.1 Synechococcus sp. CPC35 | reverse complement strand
TCCTCGCAGCGTTGGTAGTCGCTGCCCTGGGGCAACTGACGGATTCGCAGTGGTGTGAAGGCTGACTTCACACCCTGACTGCGCAGTTGATCGGCAACGGCATCGATCGGTTCATCATCACCGCCGAAGGCGTCGTACACCCCGACCAGCTGTTTGGAATGCAGGGCAGCAATCAGGGTGCCGATCGAGGCCTGGAGCTCGCTGTCCGGGGTTGTTGGCCAGGTTGGAACCACGACAGCCTTGGCATCGCCGATCAGGGCCGTCAGTTCCTGGGGGTCGGTCGCTCTCAGGTCCACCAGCTGAACCTGGGCATCCGCCTTGCTGATGCCGTGGGCGATGGCCTGACTGATTCTGTCTGAAAAACCGTACTGGCTGAGATAGCAGACAGCGGCATAGTTCTCACCCTTGCTGCGCTGACCGCTCCACTCCCGGTAGTCGTTCACCCAGTGGCTGAGGTGGTGGCGAAGCATCGGACCATGGCCAACGGCGATCGTGCTGATTTCCGGCAATCCGTCCATGCGTTTAAGAGCCTGCAGCACGCTGCGGGCGTTCGGCCCCATCAGGCAGTCGTAATAAAAGCGGAAGTCCGGAGCAATGGCGCCGGGGTCCCGGTCAAAAACATCGTCTGAGCAGTAATGAAGGCCGAAGGCATCGCAGGTGTAGAGAATTCCAGTGCCGTGGTCGAAGGAAAAGATCGTGTCCGGCCAGTGGAGGTTCGGGGCACTGATGAATTCGAAACGATGATGGCTTCCGCTCTCCGGGTTGATGCCAAGATCCAGCTCATCACCGGATTTAACCGCCCGTGATTTGAAGGGGCGGTGCACCTGGTCAACAAGGAACTGCAATGCAACTTTGGAACCGACGATTTCAATGTCCGGATTGAGATCGATCAGATCACCGATCAGTCCTGAGTGATCCGGTTCCGTGTGGCTCACGATCAGAAGGTCGATCGACATCGGGTCGATCTGCTGCTTCAGCAGTGGAATCCAGCTTTCGCGGAATTTTTCATGGCAGGTGTCGATCAGGGCGGTGCGTTCCCCCCTGACCAGAAAAGCGTTGTAGGTGGTGCCGTTCCGAAGCCCGAACTCGATGTCGAAACGGCTCCGATCCCAGTCGAGGGATCGGATTGTGCTTGTGTCGTCGCCGATCTCTTCGCATTGCAGGGTCAGGCGTTGAACTGCAGCGGCGACAACCATGGTTCCAACCTGAAGGAAGTTGACTCTAGGAAGAGTGTCAGGGGGCCGAGGCGCAGGATGGCCGTAGCCCCTTTTTCGCCATGGCGTCGTCAACCCTGCGACAGAGCATCGGGCCGGGCATCCTCCTGGCCGGTGCCTGTATCGGTGGATCACATCTGATGTCCTCCACCACTGCAGGAGCCCGTTTCGGTTTCGCGCTGGTGGTTCTGATCCTGCTGATCAATCTGATCAAGTACCCGTTTCTGCGGGTGGGGACCCGATTCACGGCCGTTACAGGCCTGTCGCTGCTTGAGGGCTTTCAACGCCGCAATCCTGTCTATCTGCCGCTTTATCTGCTGGTGAGCCTGGTGACCGGAACGTTCACCATCGCAGCGGTGAGTTTTGTTGCTGGCCTTCTGCTCACCAACATTCCCGGACTGGGTGGGTGGGATCCCTATGGCCTCTCCATAGCTGTGCTTGTTGTCAGTGGCTTGGTGCTGTTGCTGGGCCACTACCGGGCCCTGGACCGGCTCTCCAAGCTTCTGGTGGTTCTTCTGACCCTGCTCACAGGGATCGGAGCGGCTTCACTGCTGATTCGCGGCCCTGTGGGTGATGTGGCTGCCAGCTGGGTGGCCACGGATCCAAGCCCCTGGACATTGGCGAACCTGGCCTTCCTGATTCCGCTGATGGGCTGGATGCCCGGGCCGGTGGAGATGTGCGTGTGGCCGTCGCTGTGGATGTTCTCCCGCGCTCGGGACACGGATCACACGGCGAGCCGTGAGGAAGCGGAATTTGATTTCAACCTCGGCTACGGCGTCACCGTGGTGACGGCGATGTTTTTCGTGATCCTTGGCGCCTACACGATGTACGGCAGCGGCGACGGGATGCTGGCCGGCAGTGGTGTGTCCTTCGCCCAGAAATTAATCAAGCTCTACACCGCGGCCATGGGCGGCTGGGCGGCCTGGGTGATCATCCCGGCGGCGTTTTCCGCCATGTTCAGCACCACCCTCACCTGTCTGGATGCCTATCCCCGCAGCATCGCGGCGATCCAGGGGCTCCTGGGCGGTCACGACAGTGGTGATGCGGCCCCTGGCCCCCAGCGGCGACGCTTTCAGATCTGGGTGGTGGTGCATCTGTTGGTGGCGGTGCTGGCCCTGGTGGTGGCCTACCTCGGCGGCATCGGCGTCAAGGATTTCGTCTTTGCGGCCATGACCGGTAGTTTCCTCACGGCCCCACTGTTCGCCTGGATGGCGATGGACACGATTAACAGCAGCCTGGTGCCGCTGGAACACCGTTACGGGCCGCTGATGCGTGCACTTTGCTGGTTTGGGCTGGCTTTTTTCTGTTGTTTCAGCTTGTTATTCATCGCCAATGCTTTTCTTGGCTTGGGGGGATGATTTGATCTTGTTTGTTTTTAGATGTTAAAGTAATCGTAAAATGTCTTCAAAAACAAAATGAAGCTTTCCGAGTCCTCAAGTTCCTCTAAAGGTTTCGCGTTTGGCGAGCAGCAATCATTGTTTATCGAGACAACGAGCAAAAGAAGGGCTCAGAAAAATTATTACTGGAATGTTGATCCCAATGTGAGCAAAAGCGATGACAATGAACTCTCCGGTTTCTTTACCATTAATACTAAAAAACGCAAAATTGTAGTTAGGGAAGACTCGGATGGGAATGCGGAGATTTCTCGCAAGGATCGCGTGATTGGCCGTGGACGTGTGCCCGCTGGCTATGAATTTGAAAATGGCTTTGGCTACATTTCATTCAAAGGTGATGCGACGATGCGTTCTAAGAATGGGGAGTCTTTTTCGTCCTTTAAGTATTACGTCACGATTGATCCCTCTGAAGCAGATCTGGAACGTGGCCTTGATTCCGTATCCACCAAGATCATGAAGAGCTGGATCAGGGAGAGCGATCTCATGGGTCCTCGCGATATCTCAGTTTCGGCATTTGAAGAGATGGCAGGCGGCTGAAGAGGTTCACTCTTGTCATAAATAACCCCCGCTGGTGATGGCGGGGGTTAGGGCTTCCGTTCTTCTGAGTTGCTTGGCGATTGTTCAGCCTTCGATCTTCACTGAAACGCTGGTGTGTTCTACGGCTTTGCCGGCGCTGATCTCCAGGATTCCATCGCGGTAGCTGGCCTTGAGCTGCTCGCGGTTCAGACTGTGGGGGAAGCGGAAGCTGCGGCTCCAGGTGCCGCTGCGGAATTCGCTCAGCAAAGGAGTGTCGTTCTCGGTCTCGGGCGTGGAGGCTGGTCGTTCGGCCGAGATCACCAGGTTGCGATCGGTGGCTTTGACATCAATGGAGTCTCGATCGACCCCTGGCAGTTCCAGCCGCACGATGTAGCTGGATTCGGTTTCGTGGATTTCGGCATTGGGCACCCGCTCGGCGGTGGCCATTTGCTGCTCGAGACGATCGAACAGGTCGAAGGGGGATTGGCGAAGTGTGAGCATGATTGTTGGTCCGAAGAGTGAACAAATGTGGGCTGTGTTTGTTGCCCGCCACGTCAATCTGCGTTGTTTAGATGAGAATCAAAAGGATGAGAACCGCCCGTTTTGATTCGGTCTGTACCCCAGAGTTCGGTTGATTCAACTGTTTTTTCGTATCAACCGAATCTGTTCAGATCCAATGCCAATCGCTGAAGCTGGCGGCCTGGCCGCAGATCTGACGCTCTCCGTCCTGAAGCGTCCAGATCCGGGCATTTCGGATCATGAACCGACGTCCGGTCCTGCTGACGCGGATGCCGCAATATCCGGTCATTGCCTCCAGGCGTTTGGCTTGTCCCAGTGCGCTCCGGCGTTCCCTCTGTTCCTCTTCCGGTGCGGTGCTCCTTGATGGCAGGCCAATCAGGGCCTCCCAGTTGGTTTCCCAGAGCTGCAGAGCGGCGGCGTTCGCATAGGTGAGTCGGGGGTCGTCGCCTGTGCCGTGGGCCAGCACGGGAAAGCCGCATCTGAACAGTTTCTGGCAGCGACAGAGTCTCGACTGTTCTCCAGGTGTTTCCGCCACCAGCGGCTGGCTGAATGCCTCCAGGTGAGACGCAAGCAGAAGCTCCGCGAGCACTAACGTCTGATTCCCCAGCCATGGGGAAGGATTTTCACTCGGCATGGACAGGCTCAGCTGCCGGCTGCCATCGCCTGCAGCATGGCCTGTTGGGCACTGGCCTGGCCGTGGGCTTTGAGATTGTCCAGGAAGGTGTTGCTTGCCTCGGGGAACCGTGGGTCCTCGGCCAGGGGCAGTTCTCCTGCTGCGTCGAGGCCCGTATCTCCTTCCAGGGCGGACGTGATCACCACCAGATCGCCATCGAGGCTGCGGTTGTAGCGCCACCACAGGGCCGGATCCAGCACGGCCGGATGGGGCGGCAGCGGGGCGACGGCCTCATCACTGGTGCTCGTCTCATCGCCTGACGCCTGAGCCTTCTCAGCCAGTTCAGCCAGGGCTTTGCGCCGGTACTCCGCCAGGTCTTCCAGCAGCTTGGTTCTGTTGCGGCCCCGCAGCTGGAACAGCACAAACGGATCCTCGCTGAACCGATCCCCCATCAGGAAATAAACCGCACTGATGTGCTTGCAGGGATTGGCCTTGTCCGGACAGTTGCATTCGCTGCGCACTTCCTGCAACTTGAACGGGAACAGACGTTTCCCGCTGGCGGCAAAAGCTCTTTCGATATCCGAAGGCATGATGCCGGCCAGCAGCTGAGCGGACCACCGGGCTTTCTGTGCCAGTGCTTCCAGCACGTAGCCCCAGTCCTCGTCATTCAGCACATCCAGCCAGAGCTTCACCTTGTAAGGGTCCTCGCCTGTGCCCTGAACGCGGGCGTGCACACGGCGTCCTTCAAAGCGGATTGAGGTCACGTTGCCCTCGCGGGCGTAGCCCCAGGCCCGCTCCAACCTCTTCTTGAAGCGGTAGCCGTTGATCAGCTCCATCCACTGCTCCACCCACCAGGGCTGTTGCCCGAGGCCTTCATCGCCGATGGCGGTCGTGTTTGCGTTCGGGCTGCCGTTGCTTGTTGTCATCGTCAGGTGTCCTCAAGGGCCACGAGTTTGCGGAGCTGGTCACCGCCGAGGCTGCCGAGCCAGTCTTCCCCGGAACCGATCACATCCTCCGCCAGGCGCGACTTCTCACGGATCATTCGGTCGATCTTTTCTTCAACCGATCCACTGGTGATGAATTTGTGCACCATCACCCGATTGGTCTGTCCGATCCGATAAGCCCGGTCGGTGGCCTGGTTCTCCACAGCCGGGTTCCACCATCGGTCGATGTGGAACACGTGGCTGGCGCGGGTGAGGTTCAGGCCGACGCCGCCGGCCTTGAGTGACAAGAGGAACAGCTGTGGTCCGCGGGGGTCCTCCTGGAAACGATCCACCATGGCCTGTCGTTCACTCTTGCGGGTGCCGCCATGCAGGAACGGCACCTGCGCCTTCCAGCGTTGTTGCATCCAGGTCTGGAGCAGATGCCCCCATTCCGCGAACTGGGTGAACAGCAGGGCGCGGTCGCCGGCTTCGATCACCTCCTCGAGAATCTGTTCCAGCCGCTGCAGCTTGGCGGAGCGGCCAAGGAACCCCTCATCCACGGCTCCTTCGCTCTGGGCCAGAGCGGGGTGGTTGCAGATCTGCTTCAGCCTGGTGAGCAGCGCGAGCACCTGACCGTGACGCTGGCCCCGGGGTGCGCGTGCGATCGCATCAAGGGTGTCCTCAACGGTTTTGTCGTAGAGGGATTTCTGTTCCTTGCTCAGGCCGACCCATTCGCTCAGTTCCACCTTCTCCGGCAGGTCGGAGATGATCGCCTTGTCGGTTTTGAGCCGGCGGAGGATGAAGGGCCCAACACGGGCCTTGAGATCTCTCAGGGAAGACATATCGCCGTAGCGCTCGATCGGCATGCGATAGCGCTGGCGGAAGAAGTCTTCCTCCCCAAGCACTCTCGGGTTGAGGAAATCCATCAATGCCCAGAGCTCGCTGACGCGGTTTTCCACAGGTGTGCCGGTGAGAGCGATGCGGAAGCGACTGGTCTTGCTGCGCCAGGGTCGGGCCAGGTCCCTGGCCGCCTGGCTCTGCTTGGCGCTTGGATTCTTGATGGCCTGAGCTTCATCGATCACCACGCCCTGCCAGTCCTGGGTCTCCAGCAGTTCACTGTCCCGTTGCAGCAGGCCGTAACTGGTGAGCACCATGTCCACATCCTTGAGTGATTTCTTCAGAGCGGCCGCCGTTGAGGGACGGCGAGGGCCGTAGTGCTCGATCACCTTCAGCTCCGGGGTGAAGGCCTCCGCTTCACGCCCCCAGTTGGTGAGCACCGAGGTTGGCGCCACCAGCAGCACCGGTCGTTTGAGCTCCTGTTCCGCTTTGAGGTGCTGCAGAAAAGCCAGCAGCTGAATCGTTTTGCCCAGACCCATGTCATCCGCCAGGCACGCCCCCTGGTCGAAGCGATGCAGGAAGGCCAGCCAGCCAAGGCCCCGTTCCTGATAAGGGCGCAGCTGGCCGCAGAAGCCTTCCGGCGCCGGCAGCGGGTCCGGAGCCTTCTGCTGGTGGTATTGCTCCAGCACACCCTGCAGACGGGGCCCCGCATCGAACTGATGCACCGGCAGCCGCATCAGCAGTTCGCCTTCGGTGGCGGTGAGCCGCAAGGCATCATCCAGGCTGAGTTCAGGGCTGGCACTGCAGAACCGCTCTGCGTTCTTGAGGTCGTTGGGGCGCAGCTCGATCCAGGCACCCTTGTGACGCACCAGAGGGCTGCGTTTGCCACTGAGCCGTTCCAGCTCCCGCAGGGTGAGTGTCACCCCACCGATCATCAGATCCCAGCTCCAGTCCAGGTTCTCCCCGAGGGTGAAGCCCCTGGAGCGGTCCGGCAGCTCAGCCTTGATGGACAGGCCCAGACGGCTGGCCAGTCCGCCGGAGAGGCTCTGGGGCAATTCAACGCCCACCCCGGCATCCCGCAGCTGTCGTGTCGCCGTGCGCACGAGCACAAAGGCTTCTGCAGGGGTGAGCTGCATGGCCTCCGGTGTGGCGCTCTCAAGCCCTCGCTCGATCGCCGGGAACACCGTCAGGGCCCGCCCCAGACCTTCAAGCAGCACCTCGCCTGGCTGCTCCACCGTGATCTCCCCTAGCTGGAGCGCGTTGACTCCTGTGGCCCAGGCTGCGGACGCAGGCAGTTTGAGGCTGGGATCCGCCTCCGCCTGCAGACCGAAGCGCAGCTCCCACAGGTCTTCTCCGTCTTCTGGAGTACTGAGTTCGAGGCAGGTGCGGGCCGCGGCGAATCCTCCGGCGATCCCTTCACGCCAGTGATGGCTGGCGGCGGCGAGACGCTCGGCGTCCTCGTCTCCCACATCCACCACACCGGTTTCCGAGGCGAGAGCCTCCTGCCAGAGCGTCAGCAGGGGATCCAATCCGTCTGCGGATGGCAGGAAGTCCTTGCGAAGCTGCGCGTCCACCAGGTCTTCGAGCAGGGTCGCCACCCGCAGGCGACCGCTGCGGGGCCTGCAGCAGGCCACCGGGTTGGCAGCGCGCATCGCCTCAGGCCTCAGTCGTGTGGTGCGGTTGCTGCGTCGCCCCAGGGGTTCGCGCCAGGGCAGGGCGCAGGTGGCCACCAGAGGCAGGCTGGAGGCCAGTTCCTCCAGCCGACGACGATCCTCCTCTCGGTTCAACAGCGGCACCCAGCGGGCGCGATGGGGATAGCCCTCTCCTCTGCTCAGCTCCATCTGTGGAATCCATCGCCCTCTAGCCACAAGGCTCAAAGCCCAGCGCTGCAGGTGACTCCACCAGCGCAGCTCATCGGCAAGATCCGGATGAGAACCGGACAGGGGAAGGCGGGACAGCCATTCCGTGGCGGCGGAGGGCTCCACCGCCAGACCCTGCACCTGCCAGGGCCACCATTCAGTCAGCTTCGGGATTGGTTCTCCGGCCTGCATCGGCAGGCCTGTCCAGACCGGCTCGTCCTGCTCCGCTTCCGCTGGCTTGCTGCGGCTTTTGCGCGGTTTCACTGCGCGGCTTGGAAGNGTGAGGCAGGCTGTGGCGTCGATGCTGCCCGTCGGCAGCAGATCTTTTTCGTTCAACCAGGCTTTGAGNTCTTCGGTGGCGAGGGTGAACGGATGCAGCGCCGGAGTCAGGCCCGGACCTTCCGGGACCGCCACGCGCCAGGTGTCAGCCCAAATGAGCAGTGCCGGTTGACCGGAACTGCTGGATGAACGGATGGCGGGAAGCCAGGTGGCGTGCAGCAGGCTCATGGCCGCGACGCGGGCAGGAAGCGGAGGGTGCCTTGGAGCAGGAAAGCACTGCCGATCAACGGCAGCCAACCCTGGAGTAGCTCCATTACTAATGATGACAGGCCATCGGTCTGCCAGTTGTCAAGGGGTAGGGGCATTCCAAGGCTGCGCAATCCGCAGACGGCTCCCACCAGACCGGCCTGCAGATGGCTGTCATCGGGATCGACCCGTTGGAGGTGAAAGGCCAGCAGTCCGTAAAACAGACCGCAGCCAGAGGATCGGATCGCCGCTTCGACGCCCCAGGCGAGACTCAACAGACCGGCGGTGATGCCGGCAAGCAGTGCCCAGCCAATCGACTGCAGCCGCAGCCGATGTCGGGTCTCGGGGTCGCTGGGCAGAACGGCCAAGGGGTCCGGCAGCTCAGTTGCGATCATGACGGCTGGATCCCCCACTCCACTCATGGCCGCCGCCGCATCGTTGTCATCTGCAGCGTCCGCACCCCGCAGTGGGGAGGAAATCCGTAGGGCCTTTCTTGATTTCTATCGGGAACGGGAGCATGCGGTGGTCCCCAGCGCTTCCCTGATTCCTGAGGATCCGACGGTGCTGCTCACCATCGCCGGGATGCTGCCCTTCAAGCCGGTGTTCCTGGGGCAGAGGGAGAGGCCGGCCCCCCGGGCCACCAGCAGTCAGAAGTGCATTCGCACCAACGACATCGAGAACGTCGGTCGTACGGCGCGGCATCACACGTTTTTTGAGATGCTCGGCAACTTCTCTTTCGGCGACTACTTCAAGCAGCAGGCGATCGAATGGGCCTGGGAGCTCAGTACCCAGGTGTATGGAATCGATCCGAAGCATCTCGTGGTGAGCGTCTTCCGCGAAGACGATGAAGCCGAACAGATCTGGCGCGATGTCGTGGGTGTCACCCCGAAGCGGATCATTCGCATGGATGAGGCGGACAACTTCTGGGCCTCCGGTCCGACGGGACCCTGTGGCCCCTGCTCGGAGATTTACTACGACTTCAACCCTGAGCAGGGTGATGACGGAATCGATCTGGAAGACGACAACCGTTTCATCGAGTTTTACAACCTGGTGTTCATGCAATACAACCGCGACGCTGAGGGCAACCTCACGCCGCTGGCCAATCGCAACATCGACACCGGGATGGGGCTGGAGCGGATGGCCCAGATTCTGCAGAAGGTTCCCAACAACTACGAAACCGATCTGATCTTTCCACTGATCCAGGCGGCATCAGCCTTGGTCGGCATTGACTATCACCAGCTCGACGATCGCAAAAAGACCTCGCTGAAGGTGATCGGAGACCACAGCCGTGCAGTGACCCAGCTGATCAGCGACGGTGTGACCGCCAGCAATCTGGGACGGGGGTACATTCTCCGACGTCTACTGAGACGTGTTGTACGTCACGGTCGCCTCCTCGGGATCGATCAACCCTTTCTGGTGACCATGGGCGAAGCGGCGATTGCTCTCCTCAGCGGGGCGCATCCCTCCGTGCTGGAGCGTCGAGAGGTGATTCTTGCGGAACTGCAGCGGGAAGAGGCCCGCTTCCTTGAGACATTGGATCGGGGTGAGAAGTTGCTGGCGGAGGTGCTGGAGAGCAAGCCGTCTCAGATCAGTGGTGCCCGGGCTTTCGAGCTCTACGACACCTTCGGCTTTCCCCTGGAGCTCACCCAGGAGATCGCTGAGGAACACGGACTGTCCGTTGACCTGGATGGTTTTGAGAAGGCGATGGAGGCGCAGCGCCAGCGGGCCAAGGCGGCTGCAGTGAGTATCGACCTCACCCTTCAGGATGCGATCGAGCAGCTGGCTGCGGATCAGCAGGCCACTGCCTTCAAGGGGTATCAGGCTCTGGAACATCTCAGTTGTGTGATGGCCCTTGTGGTGAACGGCGAACCGGCCTCCAGTGCCTCTTCCGGAGATTCGGTGCAGATCGTGCTCGACACCACTCCGTTCTACGGGGAAGGCGGTGGACAGGTCGGTGATCGAGGGGTGCTGTCTGGAACAGAGGTCATCGTTGCGATCGAGTCGGTCAGCCGCAGTGGTGATGTTTTCGTCCACGCAGGCCGGATCGAGCGAGGGCAGCTTGCGGTTGGTGACACCGTCAATGCCCAGGTGGATCAGCTCTGTCGTCGGCGAGCTCAGGCGAATCACACCGCCACGCACCTTCTGCAGGCGGCGCTGAAGCAGGTGGTGGATCCGGATATCGGCCAGGCGGGGTCACTGGTGAACTTCGATCGCCTGCGCTTCGACTTCAATTTGTCGAAGGCGGTGACTGCAGAGCAGCTGGTTCAGATCGAAACCCTGATCAATGGCTGGATTGCCAACGCTCACACCCTTGAAGTTCAGGAGATGGCGATCGACAAGGCCAAGGCTGCCGGCGCTGTGGCGATGTTCGGGGAGAAATATGCAGATGTGGTGCGCGTCGTCGATGTCCCAGGGGTGTCCATGGAGCTTTGTGGCGGCACCCATGTCACCAACACCGCTGAAATCGGTCTGTTCAAGATCGTGTCTGAAAGCGGGGTTGCCGCCGGTATCCGACGGATTGAAGCTGTTGCCGGTCCAGCTGTCCTTACCTACCTGAATGAACGTGATGCGGTGGTCAAACAGCTCGTGGATCGTTTCAAGGTGCAGCCCGGTGAGATCGTTGAACGGGTCACCGCCCTGCAGGACGAACTGAAGACTTCAGTCAAGGCTCTGTCGGCGGCCCAGGCGGAGCTGGCGGTGGCCAAGTCGGCTGCCCTGGCATCCAAGGCTTATGCGGTTGATGCATTCCAGCTGTTGGTGGAACGACTCGATGGCGTGGATGGTGCCGGACTTCAGGGAGCGGCTCAGAGCCTTGCCGATCAGCTTGGAGATGGCGGCGCGGTCGTGCTTGGTGGTCTGCCGGATCCCGCCGACACCGGGAAGGTGATCCTGGTGGCGGCGTTCGGGAAAGAGGTGATCGCCGCCAAGCTGCAGGCGGGCAGATTCATCGGCGGGATCGCCAAGCTCTGCGGTGGTGGTGGCGGTGGGCGTCCGAATCTGGCCCAGGCCGGTGGACGGAATGGCTCCGCGCTGGATGGAGCGCTGGCGGCCGCCCGGTCGGAACTGGAGGCTGCTCTCGGGAGTTGAGATGGTCCCTGCAATGTGGGCCTTAAATACTGAAGTCCCCTCTGATCCGTAGTGGCTTCTGTAAAGCTGCGGCGTTCGTTCCGGCGATTGCGCTGGATGATTCCTGCAACGGTCGGGACCACGGCGCTGCTGCTTCTCGGATGCCGTGTGCAGATGGATCAGCTTGCGGGTTGGTCGGTCGATCGACTCCAGGAAGGCTTTGGTGCCCGCCCAGTCCCCAGGGACATCGTTCTGCTGGCCTATGACGATTACACCCGCAATNAANNGNNNGCCGCCGACCTGCTTGATCAGCCGGCACTGCTGGAGCTGAGCCAGTGGCCTCTGCCCCGGGAGATGTGGGGAGAAGCACTGGATCGCCTGGAGAGTCTGCAGGTGAAAGCGATTGGTTTTGATGTGATGTTCGATCTGCCGCGGGAGGGTGACCGACGGTTCGCGGCAGGTCTGCGGCAGTTCTCCGGCCCTGTTGTGTTGGCTACGGGCATTGATGATCCCGATGCCATGGAGTTCGGCAGCCTGGCTGCGCTGTACCGGCCTGATGCAGCTCTNATGGCNTCGGATCCNTCCGTTGNGGAGGGGCATATCGCTGTCCTCGGACGCCTGGGGGGTGTGGTNCGNACCAGTCCCCGCACATTTGTTCAATCCAAACCGTTTGCCCTTGCCCTGAANGCTCCTCCGGCTTTCTCGGAGCAGNTNCANCAGCTCACGGGTGGTNANGCCGTGTCGNAAGCCGATCCNCTCCACTGGGTGGAATTGCTCCGTTTNTANGGACCCCCCGGTCAGTTCCGCACCATTTCCCTCTGGCGTTTATTGGAAAACCATTCGTTTGAACGGCTCCGGACAAGTGGTGATCTGCGTGGTGCAACCGTGCTTCTGGCCAATACAACGCTTGACGCCAATGATCTGCATCCAACCCCGTTCGCAAGACTGGATGGAATGCCCGGGGTTGAAATTCATGCGACGGCCCTCGCGAATCTCAGGGGCGATGACCATCTGTTGCTGCGNCGNTCGGATCCCTGGGTGATCGTTGGCTTGATCNTCTGGGCAGCTGTTCTTGTCAGCGTGCTTGATGGTGTGGAACGACCGGAACGGCGCCTGGCCTGGACNGGGCTGCTGGTGTCAGTGGTCATCGGTGGGTCNGCAGCAATGGCANTGGGGTGGAAATGGGTGCCTCCCATCGCTCATCTGTCTGCGACCACAATCCTGGTCGGCCTGCTNTCGACGGGTGAAGGAGTTCTTCGTGTCGAAATTGGTCGACAGAAACTGCGTTCAACGNTNTCCAAATATNTGTCNCCGGTTGTAATGAAAGAAGTCACCGGTAANATCGATNATTTTGATGTTGGTCTTGGTGGTAAATCCTATGATGTGATTGTATTAATGACGGATATNCGTGGCTTTACTGCCATGACAACACGCGCNACTGAAGANGGTAATGTGAATGANTTTGTCCAGCGACTGAATACNTATTTTACGGCAATTGTTGAGGATCTTCTTCAGATGAATGCCACCGTTGATAAATATGTTGGCGATGCCNTTTTCTCCTATTTCGGNGCTCCNATCAGTNGTGGGCCCGAGCAGGATGCCTGCGCCGCAGTGGAGGCAGCTCGTCGGGTCTGTGCGACGCTGGATCGCCTGAATGCTGTTTGGGAGAGTCAGGGGCTTGAGNCTTGGGAGCAGGTTGTTGTCCTCAGTGCGGGCTCTGTGATCTGCGGAAATATCGGTTCTCCCAAGCGGTTGGATTACACCGTGATCGGTGATGCAGTGAATCGTGTCAGTCGAATGGAAGCNNTNGCCAAGCAGTNTNGNTGTNCCATCGCNGCCAGTGAGCAGGTGGTNGNNCGTGCCGGTTTGCTTGGAGANGCAGAGAAGCTGGGTGAATTTCCGNTGCGTGGTCAGGCGGCACAGGCGGTCTATGCCATTTCGAAGTCTGTCCCGNAGGGGCAATCGTCTGATTGAAATTGGCGAAAAGCTGTCTAATNTTGNCNAANTNAANTGNATGTAGAGTGAACAAAATNGCTGNCTTTTTTTCNACGNTGNTGCTTTTGTCNNCGGTGCATTCAGCGAANGCNGTTGAGTATCGAAAGGCNAAAATNACCAGNATTGTCGGGGGAGATGCTGTTTTCATTAATCAGGACAAAGCCTCAACTGGTGATTCNGCAAGCCTTGGTTCAAGTCTGAGGACNGGGGAAGCACGTGCNCAGCTGCTGTTCAGCCCGACAGCGATCGGTCTGATGAATCGGAATACAAGGATTCTTCTTGGCGATCAATGTTTCCGNGGTGAACAAGGTTCGGTGCTCGTCAATGGCAGGTTGATTGCCTGCNTGGGNAACTCCTCGGGTCGGACCCGCCTTGCCGGTAGCCGNGGAACCACGTTTGTTCTGGCGAAGGAGGAGGATGGCTCCACNGTNATCTCTGTGCTTGCNGGTGAGATCGTTGTCGGTGATTCGCTGGACGCACTCGATCTGAATNCGGCNGTTGTCAATATTGAGTCGATGTATCCAANGGTTGCNTCATCNTTGGGCCTGACCGCTGATCTGTTCACGTTTCAGGAACCCAGATCATCACCGGATGGATTTGGAGGTTTGAATGCCTATNTGCCGCTCCATCANTCTGGCTCACAATCGCTTGTTTATGGTTACGGATCANTTGATTCTGATTTTGACCGTTATTTGAATGGAGGTGTTGAGATTGGNACCCGTTGGTTCACCCCNTCAAATCAATCAAGCACGGGNATTTTTGCTGGTTATAACAACTATCAGTCATCGGAATGTNCAAACAGTTTTCTGACAACNGGTNTGCANTGGGAGCGTTCTCGAGTCCGTCTTGGTGCGGCTGGAGGATTCAAGCTTGATGCCTGTGATCTTGGCTTTTCTTACAGCCAATTGAATTTGAGTGTTCCTGTCGCCGCCTTGACAGCTCGACGATCTGTTCGTTTGGACCTTTCTCCTTACCTTCTCTGGGGGAATGACCTGATTGCTCTGAATGATCCCCATGGAAAGAATGATCTTGGAGATTCGGTTGATCTGGTCCTTGGAGGTCGTCTAGGGGTTGATCTCCCTGTGTCGGATACTTTTGAGGTTGGTGCTTACAGCTCCTACGATGAACTTTATGGTTTTGTTGTTGGAGGTCAGATTCGCTATCGCCTCCCAATCGGTGGTGCCTTGATCAAGGATCCGAATGTCAAAAAGGATCCAGTTTTAGAGCAATCAACAAATCCCGATGTTCTGGTCGTCAAGGCTGGTCAGCAAGCTGTTTTTGCGGACAACGGAGAGCTTGCATCGCCGGTGAGCAGACTGGCATCCAAAGATCTTCAGCGTCTTCTTCTCCAGCACTTAAAGGGTCAGGATCGTTTGCCTGAAAGTCGATTACTGGCTGATCTTGCTGAGGAGGAAGGTGTGCTTGATCCGGAGCTTGCAGGTGTGCTTGGTATTGATTTCGATCGAAGTTCCACACAGCCTTTGAGCCGTACGATCAACACTGTTTATGGAGCTGAGTTCTCGCCGGCAATCAAGTACCAACCACGGGGACAGAGCTGGAAGACATGGAAACGAAAATCATCAGGATCGAATAACCAACAAAAGTCATCCCGAAATAGTGCACAGCCAGANGTCAATNAGCAATCGACAAGCTCTCGNGAAAGGAGAAGNCGAAATNCTGCTGAATTTGATGANTAATNANAATCAGAANGCGTCNNTTTTGAAATATTTTGCATCGAGTAATGNATTGNTTTTCNTTNTNTNANNTNTCTNAANTTCTTGGCNTGATGCATGAAATTGTTGATTCGTTCTGTGATTCGTGATCTAAAAAAAGNATGGAANTTNNGANTGATTCGGAAGNTATATTGATTTTCTCTGCGATNACGGTTANTTTNTTGNAAGGCACNGCCTTTCGACACNAGGTTCTTGAAGAAATTATTTCCTCTGGCTTCAGACCATGCTCCTGATCTGATTTGAAATGACATCTCTTGATCGCAANCAANTGCAGCAAATGNTTCTGTTCTCCGAATTGGAGGAGTCTCATCTGGATTTGCTNCTGGATCGCCANCGTGAAACGGGNTATCAGGCTGANCAAGTGATTGTGATGGAACAGGATTGGGGAGAATCNATTTTCTTGTTGCANCGTGGTTTGGCCAAGGTTCGTACNTACACAGCNGACGGTGATGAAGTGGTGATGTCTTTGCTTGGTGCTGGAGATGTNTTTGGTGANATGGTGGCCTTNGATGGTTCTGTTCGTTCTGCTGATGTTGTGGCCCTGACGCCCCTNCAGTTGGTGAAACTNCGTGTCCCACCTTTCAAGTCTTTGCTTCAGGANAATACNGTGTTTGCCTTGGCCTTGGCACGGNTGCAAGTATCACGTCTAAGAGATTTAAATCGACGTTTTGCCTTGCAAACTGGGGATGCAACNACCCGTTTGTTGGATGCTCTTGCTTATCTGGCGCGTAAAAGCTCTGTCTCCAATGATCCTCAGGCNTTGATCCCNNCTCTTCCCCAANGGGAGTTGGCTTTGCTGGCGGGATTGGCTCGNGAAACAGCATCGCGAACCCTCAGTAAGTTGCGTGCTCGTGGAACTGTGTCTGAGTTGGACGGTGGTTTGAAGCTGGCTGATCTGCAACCNCTNCGCAAACGGGGTTTGATTGATTAACAGCAGGTCAATNGGTGTGNTNTGCNNNANTGGCTGAGTGCAATCAGTTTCGNTNGCTGAGGTCAGGTTCGNTNATANNAATCCTNGTTTTTGCATTNAGTGAATGTGATAGTGATCTTCTTCNGTTGTNGATCGGATNCGACTGATTNAGGCAGANCTCCGTATATTCTTTCGCGTTGAAGATTAAATCGTGATGATCACGNTCTTCNGCTTTCAACTNTGTAAATANGTGACNTGTCTTAAACTTGTTTCCAAGTGATCCATCAGTTTCCTCGCTTCCCTGATGCCGAGNTCGCCTTTTTGAATGGCAGTTTCACTGGCCATNCGCAAACGTTCCAACAAGACTTTCGGCTCGTGCTCCATCGCTTCAAGCACCTCAGCNTTTGTNTTCCCGCGAATCACATGATCGATGAGGTANCTTCCCTGAGGAGACATTCGAATGTGGACGGCATCCGTTGTTCCGAACAGATTGTGTAGATTGCCCATNACTTCTTGATANGCGCCNGCAAGAAAAAGNCCTATCCANTAAGGCTGTTCATCTTTTAANTCATGNAGTTCAAGTAAAGGTTTGCTGTTCCCGTTATCAATGAANTGATTTAATTTNCCATCAGAATCGCAAGTGAGATCAGCGAAATGNCCCAGGCATTCCGGTTGTTCATCGTGGCGATGAATTGGAATCACTGGGAANAACTGTCCGATGGCCCAGGTGTCGGGAGCGGATCGAAAGATTGAAAGATTGGAGTAATAGGTTTTCGCCATTGAGGCGCGCANCCGCTCGAGGTCNTCTGGAATGCTCNGTTGCAGTGGCAGTCGCTTGGAGATGCTTCGGGCGCAGGCCCAGGTGAGTTGCTCGGCGTGGCCGCGTTCCTTGAGGTTCAGGTAGCCAAGTCGGAAGGCCGCCAGGGCGTCATTTTTGAATTTGATCGCGTCATTCCAGGCTTCCTGTAGCTCTGGCAGAAGGCCGGATTCTTTCTGCTCGGGNAACTGTTCAAGATCACTCAGGGTTTTGCGCAGGTTGCGAACGGGCAGCGGCTCGGNTTCCTCGGCCTNCGGNTCCCTGATCGGCAGACCGCTGCTCCCCACAACGTTGAACACCANCACCGAGAAGTGACTGGCGATGGCCCTTCCGCTNTCACTCACCAGAACCGGAACCGGAACNCCGTGGGGTTCACAGCATTCCTGCACCGTGGCNACAACGTCGTTGGCGTAGTTCTGCAGGGAGTAGTTGGTTGAGGCTGAGGTGGCGGTGCTGCTTCCGTCGTAATCAATTCCGAGACCCCCACCCACATCCAGGAAGCCCATGGGTGCCCCCAGCTTGTGCAGTTCCACATAGATCTGACCTGCTTCCTGTAGGGCGTCCTTCAGGACGGCGATGTCTGAGATCTGACTGCCGATGTGAAAGTGCATCAGGCGCAGTTCCTGCAGCAGATCTGCTTTGCGGAGTGCTTCGACCGTGTCCAGTAGATCCGGAACGGACAGACCGAATTTGGCTTGCTCTCCCACCGAACTACCCCAGCGCCCGCTGCTGCGGCTGGAGAGTTTGGCGCGAATGCCGATCAGCGGCGCGGCCCCCAGGTCGCGGCTGGCCGCAATGATGCGCTCCACCTCATCGGGTTGTTCGATCACCACCACGGGTTGCCGTCCCAATCGGCGGGCCAGGGTTGCTGTTTCGATGTAACGACGGTCTTTGTAACCGTTGCAGATCAGAAGGGCCTCCGGGTCATCAATCAACGAGAGAGCGATCAGCAATTCAGCCTTACTGCCCGCTTCAAGTCCGAAATGCCAGCGGCGCCCGCATTTCACCAGCTCCTCCACAACGTGCCGCTGCTGATTGCACTTCACCGGGAAGACACCCTGATACCTGGCGTCGTAGTCGTACTGATCGATGGCACGCGCGAAAGCGCTGTGCAGGCGTTCCAGGCGATCTTCCAGGATGTCGTCGAAACGGATCAGCAGAGGTAACCCCAGACTTCGGCTCTGCAGGTCCTCCATCAGCTCGAACAGGTCGAGGCGACCTCCACGATCACCGAGTGGCTGCACGCAGACATGCCCACGTCCGTTGATCGAGAAGTAAGGCTCCCCCCAGCGGTCGAGCCCATACAGGGCCGAACTGTCCTGAACGGACCAGGTTCCGCTGGCTGACACGCGTTCCTCTTCGGATGGTTGCCGGGAATCTAGAGAGGGTCGGTCGCCACCACACCAGTGAGCTTGCCAAGACGGTCGTCTTCCACGGACGATGGCGGCGCTTTCCATTGACACCAACCATGACCGAACGCACGTTCATCGCCATCAAACCCGACGGCGTCCAGCGTGGTCTGGTGGGCGAGATCCTCGGCCGCTTCGAGCGCAAGGGTTTCAAGCTCGTGGGTCTGAAGCAGATCACCCCCAGCCGTGCCCTGGCCGAGCAGCATTACGGCGTTCACAAGGAAAGGCCTTTCTTCGCTGGTCTGGTGGACTTCATCACCTCAGGTCCTGTGGTGGCGATGGTGTGGGAAGGCGATGGTGTGATTGCCAGTGCCCGCAAGCTGATCGGTGCCACCAAGCCCCTCGAAGCCGAACCAGGCACCATCCGCGGTGATCTGGCAGTGAATATCGGCCGCAACGTGATTCACGGTTCCGATGCACCTGAGACAGCTGAGTTTGAGATCGGTCTCTGGTTTGAATCCTCCGAACTCAACGACTGGTCTCCTTCCGACCAGACCTGGCGCGTCGAGGGCTGATCGGCCTGGCAATCAGGGGTGCGGCTTGCCTGGGGAGATTTTCCTCTCCAGGGATTTCTGTTTGGTCAGCAGCAGGTTCTTTTGCCAGGCTTTGGACGTCTTTGCATGAATACCTGAAGTGAAAGTTGTTGCGACAGCTGCTTTTGCTGGACTGATGCTTCAGGCCGCCCCCGCTGTCCTGGCGAGACAACCCAAGGTGATTGATGTGCCGGATCGTCCGGCGTTCGTGAAACTTCCCGGCAAAACGGAAACGTCAGCCCGCAGTGGTCAGGACCTGGTTGAAAACACGCTGCTGCGCACCAGCAAACCTGGACGCATGCAGATCATGCTTGGCACCGGTCGTCAGTTCAGGATGGGTGGTGACGCCTTGCTGCGGCTGAAGGGTTCAACCGTGCAGCTCCAGAAAGGCTCACTCATCGGCTGGATCAAGCCAGGTCTTAAAAACCGGCAGCCTTTCCGAATTCAGACACGCCTGGCCACGGCATCGATTCAGGGCACAACGGTGTTCATCGAACTCACTGATGAAAAACTCAAGATCTTCAGTTGGGAAGGTGAGGTGAACGTCTCCACAACCAGTGGGGAGTCGTACACGCTCCAGGGAGGCGAGCAGCTGCTGGTGGACCTCAATCAGCCGACGATCTCCTGGTCGCCTCCGGTGAAGATCAAGAAGTCTGAAGTCACCCGTCGTCTGACCAAAAGTCGTTTGATCAATGGTTTCTCCACTCCCATGGACACCCTGCAAGACATTGAAAGCGAACTTGGCGTCAAAGCCTTGAATCCCTGATGGTGCAGCTGTTGCCGGGCTTTACAGATCACTCCGCAGGGTTGATCGAGCCTGAGCTGGGGGGGCTCGCCTCCTGTCGTGAGTGATTTGACGCGTCGATTCGCGGCGCTTGGTGCCTGGCGTCTGGGATTGCTCCTGCCGCTGATGCTGATGCCCTGGCTTGGGCGTGCTGATGCCTTTGGCAGGCAGGTTCTTTTTCAGTTGCGAGGTCCTCTCCCCCTGCCGGATGAGGTGGTTCTGCTCGGAATTGATGAGACGTCCCTTGATCCGCAGCTTGCAGACTTTGGTCCCTGGCCCTGGCCCCGGGCTGTGCAGGCAGGGTTGGCCAGAGAAGCGCTGCGCCACGGCGCCCGAAGGGTTGTGTTCAACATCGTCCATGTCGGCCCCAGCAGTTTCGGGCCAGAGGACGACAGGGCCTTTGATGAGCTGTTGCAGCCCTGGAAGAACCGGGTGCTGCTCAGCGCTTCCTATGTGCGTCAGCAACTGGACGGTTTTGAGCAGGTCCAGCTGAGGC